>JAKFUN010000162.1 GCA_021732675.1 Phycisphaerales bacterium | reverse complement strand
GGCCAGGAATGCGCTCTTGGCCCGATTCGCGGCTTCCGCAGAGAGCCGGGCCTGGCGCAGCGACTCCGCAGTCTCCACCTCCACAGTGACGTCCGTCGCTGTCCCGTACAGCCCCACAATCTTCCCAGTGCTGTCGCACCGGGCCCGCCCCTCTCCGCGAACAAACCTCGCGCCGCCCTTGACCCCCTTACCCCGCCCTTTGCTCGTTCGCAGCAGCAGCGAATACGGCGTGCCATCCTCCGCGGCCCGGCTCACCGCCTCATTCAACCGCGCGGCCGACTCCCCTTCGTAATCGCTCATGATTTCCGCGTAGCTGGGCGGCCCAGCCGCCGAATCGCGCTCAAAGAGCTCGTAGAGCACCTTCGACCAAGTGATTTTTCCGGTCGCGAGGTCATATGACCAGCTCCCCATCCGCGCGACCGTCTGGGCCTCCTCCAGAGATTCCAACGCCGCCCGAAGGCACTCCGCCGCCTCGCGCTGCTCGGTCACGTCCCAGTTGGTGCCGATCATGCGGACCGGGTTGCCCAGGTCGTCGTGCTGAATAGAGGCGAACGCGCGAATCGAGCGAACGGCTCCATCCGGCCGCACAATGCGGAAGTCCGTGTCCAGGGGCTTTTCGCCTCGCATCGCGAGTTGGACCAACTGATCCGCCCGCTCCCGGTCCTCGGGGTGGACCGTCGTCAGCCACGCCTGATACGTTCCCTGAAAGCTCTCACGGGCGACGCCATAGAGCCGGTACATCTGCGCATCCCACGCCAGCACTCCGCTGGAACTCTCCCAGTCAAAGGTTCCCACCCCGCCCGCGCGGACCGCCAGCTCAAATCGCTCGCTCACCTGCCGAAGTGCCTTCTCACCTTCCTTGCGGCTCGTCACATCGCTGTTCACCGAAACGTACTTTTCAACGTTGCCCGCAGCATCCCGAAAGCACGCCACGATGCTGTCCAGCCAATACACCCTTCCGTGCTTGCCCCGATTCAGCGATTCCCCCCGCCAGGCCCGCCCGTTCTGCAGGGCGCTGCGACACTCCAGCGCGCGGGTACCGATGTTCACCATCCCTTGGTCAGCACCGATCAGCTCCTCCCGCGAATAGCCGCTCAACTCGCACAGGGCGTCGTTGACTTTCATAATCCGCCCCTGCGCGTCCGCTTCGCAGACGATTGAGTATTCCTCGAGGGTCGAAACCAGCGCGCGAGTTTCACGCAGCGCCTGCTCCGCAGTGGCCTTGGAACCGATCAGCTCCGCCTCGCGCTCCTGAAGCTGCCGGTTGCGCCGGTACAACTCCAACTGAGCCGCGACCAGCGACCCCAGCGTGCGAAGCGACTCGACCTGGCTCGGCGAGATGTCGCGCGGGCGGGTGTCGATGACACACAAGCTCCCAAGAGGCAAAGTCTCGGGGGTCGAGAGCGGCACCCCCGCATAAAACCGAATTCCCGGCTCCCCTGTCACCAGCGGGTTCCATGCAAACCGCGGGTCCGATGTCGCATCCTCCACCACGAACGGCGCATTCCCCAATATGGTGTGGGCACAGAACGCGACCTCGCGAGGCGTCTCGCGGCACGCCAACCCATGGATCGCCGAAAACCACTGCCGGTCCTTCTCCACCAAGCTCACCGCCGAGATCGGTGTCCCACAAATCTCCGCTGCGAGCCTCACCACCCCCTCTTGAAGCTGGTCCGGCAACCCCCCTAGCAGCCCCGTCTGTTCAAGGGCCGCCAGGCGCTCCGCTTCACGCGGGTGTGACGCCGCCCCCCGCCAAGGGGGCTGCGCTTCGCTGATGTTGCCTTGGCAAGCTGACATATTGACTCATGATCTGTCGGGTAGTTCGTGCGCTCACTTTGGAAGTCTGCGGCTTCCACCAGCGGCCTGCATAGCTTGGGCAAGCCGAAGCCCCCAAATGAGCATCCGCCTCGGCTGCAATTGCCCCCCGATTGGTCCGGTTTGTATAGCCTTGACCACCGCGACCTTGCAAGACCAATGCTGCCCCCCAAAACTGGTGGCCGTTTCTCGGTGCCCGTGCGGCCCGCGTCACGCTCGGTCCCCCCGGACCCGCAACCTTCGCTCGGCGATCCTCCAGGGCCTGCACACCAATCTGTGCGATTCCCCCCACCCTTTGGCACGCTTTAAGGCCAACCGACAGCTCTTCCACACCCCTCTGTCAACACTTTGCCTCCCGCCGCGCTCCGCGGCCTTGGCCCGCCCACCATTGCTCGCCCATGACTGACGCCCCCAATCCTCGTTCCCGCTTCCGCCAGCCCACGGTGACGGTCCAGAGTCTCTTCGACAAGCAGCCCCCCGCAAGCCCGGAAGCTGAGATGAGCCTGTTGGGGTCGATCATCCTCGATCCGGGGGTGATCCCCGATGTGCTGGGGATCGTGAAGGGGGCAAGCGATTTTGCCACTGAGCGCCACGGGCACATTTACCGCGCCGTGGTCGACATCTACGACCAACACCACTCGGGCGACCTGGTGCAGATCACCGACCTGCTGCGCGACCGCGGGGTGATCGATCAGGTGGGCGGGGCGGACTATCTGATCGAGCTGGCCAACGCGGTGCCGGCCGCGGTCAACGCCCCCCACTTCGCCCGCCTGGTGGCCGAGAAGGCGAAGCTGCGCCGACTGATCGAAGCCGCGGGGCAGATTTTGTACGACGCCTATCACGCCGGCGAGCTGGGCCCGGACGGGGCCCGCGAGGTGCTGGATAGCGCCGAGATGCGGGTCTTTGAGATCGCGCAGGAGCAGGCCGCCAGCGACCCACAAAGCTTGACCGAACTGCTGGATCAAGAGCTCAAGCGTCTGGAAGCGGCGGATTTTGAAGGCGGGGGGCTGTCGGGCGTCCCCACCGGCTATCACGAGCTGGACGAGCTGCTGCGCGGGATGCAGCCGGGCGAAATGCTCATCCTCGCCGCGCGTCCTTCGATGGGCAAAACGGCGCTGGCTCTCAACCTGGCGGAGCAGATGGCTCTGGGCGGGCTCCCGATCGCAGGGGCCCCGGCGGGCAAAAAGAACCCGGTGGGGTTCTTCAGCCTCGAAATGAGCAAGAACGCGATCGTGCAGCGTTTGCTCTCGGCCCGCTCTGGGGTCAGCAGCCAGGCGCTGCGCGGGGGTCACAAGATCCCCGACGCGGATTTTCGCTCGCTCATGATGGCCGCCGAGGATCTCAAGGTGGCGCCGGTGTACATCGACGACACGCCGAACCTCACCGTGCTGAACCTGCGAGCCCGGGCGCGACGGATGGTGGCCCAGCACGGGGTGAAGGTGCTGATGATCGACTACCTGCAGCTCATGAGCGCCCCCGGCGCCGCCCGTGAGAGCCGCCAGGTGGAGGTGAGCGCCATCTCGCGCGGCATCAAGGCCCTGGCCCGCGAGCTGAACATCCCGGTACTGTGCCTGAGCCAGCTCAACCGCGCCAGCGAAAGCCGCGAGGGGAATCGGCCCCGAATGAGCGACCTGCGCGAATCCGGCTCCATCGAGCAGGACGCCGACGTGATCATGCTCCTGCATCGCGAGGAGTATTACCACATCCAGGACGAAGACTGGAAAATCGAGAACGCCGACAAGATCGGCATGGCCGAGATCATCATCGCCAAGCAGCGCAACGGCCCGACCGGGGTCGTCAAGCTGAGCTGGGACAGCAAGACGACGCGCTTCAAGAGCTTTGACCCGCACGCCCGCCCGACCGGCGACATCGAGCGTGAGTTCGGGGCCAGCACGCCATCACGCGGGAACCACGCACCCGCAGGGAACCAGCCCGCCAAGCCCTGGACCCACGCCGAAGTAAAACCCAGCGCCCAAGCCGCCCCGTTCAACACTGGCCCGGTGGGGTTCTCTCCGGGGAAGAAAACCGGACCGATCGAGAACCATCGCGACGGGGGCGGGCCGGACCTCGACGAGGAGCTGCCGGTGTAGTCGGTCCCGCCTCGCTCACGCGCGGGCCAGCTCGCGCGCGGTCGCCAGCAACTGCCGCTCGAAGGCCGCCGACCCCGCGCTGGGCTCGCGATCGCGTCTTCGAATGATGGCGAGTTGTCGCGTCAAGCGACCATCGCGGCACGTCAGCCCCGCCCCGACGGGGAGCGCGAATCGACTCACCAGCGCCACGCCGATCCCCGCGGCGACCATTGATTTGATCGGCTCGATCGACCTCAGCTCCATGACGACATCCAGCGTGACGCCCGCATGGCGCACCGCGGCGTCGACCACCGCGCGCACCGCTGTCCCCGCCTCGAACGCGACAAAGGGCTCCCGCTCGACATCCTTCCAGCGAAATGACCCCCGGGTCGGGTCGGATCTGTTCCGGGCCGTGTCGGGCTCATTCAGCCGATGCCCCGGGGGCACGATCAGGCGCAGCTCATCCTGCACCAAGGGCACGCGGAGCAGCACCTCCGCGTCGGGCACGTCGACGGGCAAGGTCACGATCCCCAGATCGAGCTCGCCCCGGATCACCGCCTCCGCGACCTGAGCCGAGCCGACCTCGCGAATGAAAAACCGCAGCCCCGGATGGACGCTGCGCAGCGCCCGCACAACCCCGGGAAGCAGATAGGCGGTGGCCGTCGCGCCACCCCCCACCCGGATCGACCCGCGTTCGAGCCCTTGCAGTTGACGCACAGCGTTGAGCCCGGCCTCCGCCGCCGCCAGCGCGTCCTTGGCGTGCCGCAGAAACACCTGCCCCGCTTCGGTCAGTTCGACCCCCCGCCCGGTTCGATGGAGCAGCGTCGCGCCCAGATCTCGCTCCAGTTTTTTGACCACCGCGGACAACGCCGGCTGGGTGACGCCCAAGCTGCGAGCCGCCCGAGTAAGGTGCTGCTGGGCCGCGATCTCGCGAAAGTACCGAAGAGGCGTAAGTTCCATGCCCAAGAATACAGCCAGCGCGGCCACAACCCCGCCCGCAAGAAGCCGGCATTGCTGGCTCAGGCGTCCCCGGCCCGCACCACCAGCGCCGAGTTCTTCGCCCCAAACGCCAGGCAGTTGATCAGCGCCGTGCTCGCCCCCGTGGGCCGACTCTCATTGGGCGTGTAGTCCAGATCACACGCCGGATCGGGCTCGTGCAAGTTGATCGTGGGCGGGGCAAAGGCTGGCCCGCCATCCGCGCCGACCAGGGCCCCGAGCGTACACACCAACGCCGCCAGTCCGCATGCCCCCTGAGGGTGCCCGATGGCCCCCTTGACGCTGTGTCCAACCAGGCGCGGGGCGTGATCGCCAAAGGCGAGCTTGACGGCCTGAGTCTCGAGTTCGTCGTTGAGCTTGGTGGCCGTCCCGTGATAGTGAACCATCTCGATCTGTCGCGCCTCGACCCCCGCGTCGGCGATCGCCAGTGAGATGGCGCGGGCGGAGTGGAGCATGTCCGGGGCCGGGCGTACCCGATGAAACGCGTCGCACGTCGACCCGTACCCCAGCATCCGCCCGATCACCTTCGCCTCGCGTTTCCTCGCAAACACCTCGCGCTCCAGCACCACGGCCCACGCCCCCTCGCCCAAAATGAACCCGTCGCGCGAGACATCAAACGGACGCGACGCGCGGGGAGCCAGGTCGGGCGTGCCGGACACATCCCGCGTCGAGATCACCCGCAAGAGCTCCATCCCCAGCAGCGTCTCCCATCTCACATGCGCGTCGGCCCCCACCACCACCATCGCGCGCGGCGCCCCGGGCCGGTCACTTCGCAAAAGTTCCATCGCCAGCCCCACCGCGTCCGACGCGCTGGCGCACCCGTCCGACACGCACATCGACGGGCCGTGCAAGCCAAGCCCGATCGACAACTCCCCCGCCAGGTTCCCGTGCGTCGCGTTGGTGATCGTCCACAAGCTCGGCCGCTTCCCCGCGTGCCCGACCGCCGCCTGATCCAGCGTGAAATCAATCCCCCCCGCCCCGGTCCCCAGC
>JAKFUN010000175.1 GCA_021732675.1 Phycisphaerales bacterium | reverse complement strand
ATTTCGTCCACATGGCCCATGACCTAGGGCACGAAGCGACGCAGGCCCAGTTGCCGGAGGGGATGTTCCTGGCGCATGACGGGCTGGTGCTGGGGGGCGGCGGGGCGGAGAGACCGGGCACGACAACGGGGCGAAAAGTGACCGACCCGGACTGAGCCCGAACGGGCTGGCATGGCGTTGAACTGCCGGAGCCTGTCAGAGGCCAGGGGCCGGGTCGGGGCGTATGCTTGCCTCCCTATGGGCAAGACCCGCGAGATCAAGAAGCGCATCAAGGCCGTCGGCAACATCCGTCGCATCACCAAAACGATGCAGATGATCGCCACCAGCAAGTTCGCCCGCGCTCAGCAGGCGGCGACTGCCAGCAAGCCCTACACGCAGACGTTGTTTGACCTCGTCAGCGAGTTGGCGGCGGGCTTGGGCGAGGTGACGCATCCGCTGCTGGATAGTGGTAGCCGCAAGGCGACCGGGAAGGACCTGACGCTGGTCCTGACGAGCGATCGCGGGTTGTGTGGGCCTTACAACGGCTCGGTGCTTCGGACCGCCATGCAGTTCTTCCGGACCAACCCCAGCGCCAAGGGCGGGCTGGTGGAGGTGGCGGGGAAGAAGGGTGTGGGGTTCTTCAAGTTCGCGGGGATCAACGTCTCCAAGCTGCACACGATCGGCGACAAGCCGACCTATGCCGGGGTGCAGGCGATCGCGGAAGACCTGATCGCGCGGTTCCGCTCGGGGGAGCTGGGCACGGTGCGGGTGGTTTACATGAAGTATCTCAGCGCCGGGCGGCAGAGCCCGACGGTGATGCAGTTGCTTCCCTTCCAGCCCCCGGCCAAAAAGCCCGGGAGCGAGGGGAGCGGGCCGGCCCAGGTCTTTGAGTTCAGCCCGGACGCGGCGACGCTGCTGGGCGAGCTGTTGCCCGCGGCGGTCAAGGCGCTGCTGTTTCAGGCCGTCAACGACGCCATCGTGAGCGAGCACGTCGCGCGGATGGTGGCGATGAAGAGCGCCACCGACAACGCGGGGAAGATGGGCAAGCGGCTCACGAGGTCTTACAACCGGGCCCGCCAGGCTCAGATTACGACCGAGCTGACCGAGATCATCTCGGGCGCCGCGGCGTTGAGCTAGATCACCGAGGCTCGTTGCAGTGTGTCCAAGCAGGCGGCCACGCACGCGTCGATGGCGTCGTGTCCAGAGCGGAGCACGAGCTCGGCCCGCAGCGGTGCCTCGTAGGGGCTGTCAATACCCGTGAAGCCGGGCAACTGCCCGGATCGGGCTTTTTTGTAGAGGCCCTTGGGATCGCGGGCTTCGCATACTTCCAGCGGAGTGTCGACAAAGACCTCGAAGAAGGAGAGGCCAGCGTCTTCGTGCGTCCGGCGAGCCGCGTCGCGATCGGCGCGGAAGGGGGAGATGGCGCTGGCGATGGCCACCAGCCCGGCGTCGGCGAAGAGCTTGGCGACTTCGGCGATGCGTCGGATGTTCTCGCTGCGATCCGCGGGGGCGAAGCCCAGCCCGGCGTTGAGGCCGGTGCGCAGCGTGTCGCCATCGAGCCGGTAGGCCGCAACCCCCCGGCGCATGAGCACCGCTTCCAAGGCCGAGGCGATCGTGCTTTTGCCCGACCCCGAGAGCCCGGTGAGCCAAAGGGTGCAGCCGCGTCGAGGGCCGGCGCAGTTTGCCAGCAGGCGGCTGCGTTCTTCGCGAGTAAGTTCGCCCGCGTGCGGGAAGACGTTGTCTGAAGTTGGACCCAAGCTCGGGGGCTGGGCGCTCACGAGATCATCCCCGCGCCCAGCGTGGCGTTGGTGGCTTCGTCGATCATGATGAACGCGCCGGTCTGGCGGCAGCGCCGGTAGGCGTCGCAGACGAGCGGCTGGGCCAGCGTGATGGTCACCCGCCCGATCTCGTTCATGGCCAGGCTGAGCGGCGCGGAAGGGGAGGCCGGGCTCGCGTCGCGATCACCGGCCAGCTCCAGGCGATGGTGGATGGCGGTGACGATGGCCGGGGAGGAGCGAGTCGTCTGGCGCAGCAACACCCGCCGGCGCGGGGCCAGGGGCTCGGACGCGAACCAGACCACCGACGCTTCGAGTTCGCGGAGAACTCGCGGGCGACGATCCTCGCTCGCGGCGTCTTGCGCGGCGATGAGCATGTCGCCACGCTGCACGTCCACGTCGTCGGCGAGCCCGATGGCGACCGACGCGGGCGCGGAAGCCTGCGCCAACTGGGCGGCCCCGACGTGCAGGGACTTCACGCGGGAGGGAATGCCCGAGGGCATGACGACGACCTGGTCGCCGACGTGGATCGAGCCGCTGGCGATCTGCCCGGCGATGGCCCGGACATCTGGCCCGGAGCGGATGACGCTCTGCACCGGAAAGCGCCAGGGCTCGCGTGAATCGTCGGCTGCCCCGGGTAGCTCTTCGAGAAGTTCAAGGAGGGCCGGGCCGCCGCGCCAGAGCATGTGCGTGGAGCGGCTGACGACGTTGTCGCCCAGCAGGGCGGAGATGGGCAGGTTGGTGATCGTGCAGCGGCGCGAGATGGTGAGGCCCTGCCCTTGCGGGTCGGTGCTGGCGGCGAAGGACTCGAAGGAAGCCACGATCTCGCGAAAGCGCTCGTGCGAGAAGTCGACCAGGTCCATCTTGTTCACGCAGACGAGCAGATGGGGCACGCCCAAGATCGCGGCGATGCAGGCGTGCCGCCGGGTTTGCTCGACGACGCCGTGTCTTGCGTCGATCAGGATGATCGCGGCGTCGGCGGTGCTGGCGGCGGTCGCCATGTTGCGGGTGTACTGCTGGTGCCCCGGCGCATCGCCCAGAATGAACCGGCGGCGCGGGGTCGCGAAGTAGCGATAGGCGACGTCGATGGTGATCCCCTGCTCGCGCTCGGCCCGCAGCCCGTCGGTCAGCAGCGAGAGATCGAGCTCGCCCCGCCCCCTGGCCCGGCTGGCTTGCTGCATTGCTTCCAGTTGGTCTTCGAGAATGCCTTTGCTGTCGTAGAGGAGGCGGCCAATGAGAGTGGACTTGCCGTCGTCGACCGAGCCGCAGGTCATGAGGCGGAGAAGGCCGAGGTCGGGGCTGGCGTCTTGGAGTGTCATGGGTGCCTCCGAAGGCAAGGCGCATGCGAGCGCGAAGCGCCGGCGAGGGGCGAGGCGGGGTGCGGGTTGCCCGAGCGCGAGCTGCTCGGCGCTGAGGCGACCCTCGCTGGCGCCTCGCGCTCGTAGCTCTGGGCTGGCGCGATTTTGGCCATTAGAAATACCCCTCGCGCTTGCGGTCTTCCATCGCGGCTTCGCTGAAGGTGTCGTCGAGCCGGGCCCCGCGCTCGCTCTGACGCGTCGCGACGATCTGCCGAATCACATCCCGCGGCGTGAAGGCGGGCGTGTCCACCCCCGCGGTGCAGGTCATGTCTCCTACAGTTCGAAATCGCACGCTGCGGCGCTGGGTCGTTTCGCTCGCCCGCGCCGGGAAGAAGCTGGAAACCGGGCAGATGCGTCCCGCCCGGATCACGATGTCGCGTTCGTGCGAGAAGTAGATTGACGGGACCTCGATCCCCTCGTGCTCGATGTACTCCCAGACGTCGAGCTCGGTCCAGTTGGAGATTGGGAAGGCGCGGATGTGCTCGCCGGCGGCGAACCCCGGCTCATCGGTGATGAGGCCGCGCTGAATACGCCCGTTGTAGAGGTTCCAAAGCTCGGGGCGTTGATGGCGGGGCTCCCATTGCCCGAGTTCGTTGCGAAACGAAAAGACGCGCTCCTTGGCACGGGCCTTTTCTTCGTCGCGCCGGGCCCCGCCCATCAGGGCGTCCAGGCGATGGTGGCGAATGGCTTCCAGCAGCGTGGGGGTTTGGGCTCGATTGCGGCTTGGCTGTCCCGGCACGTCGTGGGCCAGCCCATCGCGGATGGCGGCTTCGACGCTCCCAACGAGGAGGCGCTCGCCCAGGGCCTGGACAAGTTGGTCGCGGTACGCCATGACCTCGGGGAAGTTGTGTCCGGTGTCGATGTGGAGGATGGGGAAGGGGAGCTTGGCGGGGTGAAAGGCCTTGCGGGCCATGTGGAGCATGACGATGGAGTCTTTGCCCCCGCTGAAGAGGAGGGCGGGGCGTTCGAACTGGGCCGCGACTTCGCGGATGACGTAGATCGCCTCGGCTTCGAGCCAAGCGAGATGTCCCGCGACGGGCGTCCGCGCGCCAGACAAGAGACCGGGCAAGGTTTGGGGAGTGGTTGTCATGATGGTGCCAGGCCTATGACCCGGGAGCGGATGATAACCGGGTGCCATGCCTTGTTGGGCGGGGCATCGGGCGCAAACTTGGAGGAATTTGCCGCAGTGCGGATGGACACCTTGCCGCCCGCCGGTAACCTGTCAGCTGAGGGAGCGGCTGGGTTGCATCCGAGGGGCGAGGAGAGGACTGATGAGTTTTCGCGACGACATGCAGGCCTCGCCGACGCTCTACCCGCTGGGGGTGGACCTCAAGGCGGACGGGGTTCAGTTTGTGCAGCTTTCGCGGGCGGAGTACGACGCCATCGGGTTTCACGATCGGCGGATGTTGACCCCCCAGACCAAAACGGCGTGGGCGCGCTACGCGCAGGTGGAGGAGGCTGCGCGGGGGTTGCCGGTGAAGGCGCACTTCATTTTTCACATCTCGCACGTGGGCTCCACGCTGCTGTCGCGTCTGATCGGGGCTCACCCGCAGGCCTTCGGGCTGCGCGAGCCGGGGGTGATGCGGGCGATCGCGGAAGTGCAGCTCACGCTGGGGGGGCCGGGCTGTCCCTGGACCAACGAAGAGTTTACAAAGCGGCTCTGGCTGTTTCTGGGCATCTGGTCGCGGACGTTCGCACCTCGTGAAACGTCGGTGATCAAGTGCACGAGCTATGTGAGTGAGATGGCCGAGATGTTGCTGGAGCGGGTAGCGGGGGCGAAGGCGATATTCATGTACGTGGCTCCGGAGGTCTTTTTGCCGCAGCTTCTGGGCGGGGCGATGGTGGATATTGAGGGCAAGGCGGCCAGCCGATTGGAGCGACTGCACCGGCGGCTCGGTGAGCCGGTATGGAAGCTCGAGGCGCTCTCTCCGGGCGAGCGGGTGGCCATGAGCTGGTTGAGCGAGATGCTCTCGCTGCAAGCCGCGGCCAGCCGGTTTGGTTCGCGCTGCCAATGGCTGGATTTTGATGACTTTCTGAGCGAGCCTCAAGCCCACCTGGTCGCGGGCCTGACGCACCTGGACCTGGACGACGCCCCCAGTCAGGCCCAGGCTGTGCTGGCCGGGCCTTTGATGAAGCAATACTCCAAGGCGACGCAGTTTGAGTTTGATGCTGGCTCCCGGGCCAAGATTCTGGAGGAAGCCCGCGTCAAGCACGGGGCCGAGATCGCCCGCGGGCTGGCGTGGCTCGATGGGGCTGCGACGCAATGGCCGCGGGTCAGAACCTTGCTGGCAGAGGTGCTCTAGCGAGATCGCATGACAACGGACGTCTGCATCATTGGGGGCGGGTTTAGCGGCACCGCCGTGGCGGCGGGGCTGGTTCGCGCCGGCTTTAGCGGAGCGATCACGCTTATCGAATCCAAGCCCATCCCGGGTCCTGGAATCGCCTATGCCCCACCCAGCGAGCGCCTGCTGCTGAATGTTCCCGCCGGGCGGATGGGTTTGTGGGCCGATGTTCCCGGGGACTTTGTGGCGTGGTTGAGCAGCGCCGGAAGAGTGGCGGACCCGGCGGCGTTCTTGCCGCGGGTTTGGTATGGGGAGTATCTGCGAGCCCGACTGGGCGAGGCGGTGCGAGCGTCGCGCGGGGGGATGAGAATCGTTTGCGCGGGCGCGACGGACGCGGAGCGCGACGCGGGCGGGGGCTGGCGTGTGAGCTGCGGGGATGCGGGGAGCATCGTGGCAGGCGCGTTGGTGTTGGCCCCGGGCAACTTTCGGCCCGGGGCCAACACCAA
>JAKFUN010000078.1 GCA_021732675.1 Phycisphaerales bacterium | reverse complement strand
AAGGCCCGGGGCGTGCTGTTTGTGAATGACGCGTACAACGCGAACCCGGAGTCGGTGTTGGCGGCTTTGCGGACGTTTGGCGAGGTTTTCGCAGGCGTCAAGCAGCACCGGCGCGTGGTGGTGCTGGGCGACATGCTGGAGCTGGGCGATCAGGCACCGGAGATGCATCGCGAAGTGGGCGAGGCGCTCGGAAGGTGCGCGTGGGCGGACCATGTGGTGCTGGTGGGCAAGCTGAGCTTGTTCACGGCGGAGCGAGCGATGAAGTCGCTGCCGGCGGGCCGGGTGACGCTGCTGGATGATGTGGACGGGGCGGGGGCGACCAAGGCCGCGGGGCTGCTGCGCGAGGGCGATGTGGTGTTGCTCAAGGGCTCAAGGCGAATGGGGCTGGAGCGGATCATCGAGGCGTACAAAGTGGCGGGGACGCCCCTGATTGGGCCAGAGGTCAAGCCCGTGGACAAGGGCGGAGTGCCCCCGGTGGCCAAACGCTGACGCATGCTGTACCTGCTTCTCACATTGTGCCGGGATTGGCTGGTGGAGCACCAGTGGTATTGGCTTTTTCGCGCGCTGGACCAGATCCAGTTCCGGGCGATCGCCGCGGCCGGGCTGAGCTTTCTCATCGTGGTGCTGCTGGGCAAACGCACGATTCGATGGCTGCTCAAGCAGAAGATCGGCGACACAGGCTCGACCGACGCCGAGGCCCTGCGCAACCACGCCGGCGGCAAGGCCAATGTGCCCACCATGGGCGGCATTCTCATCGTTGGATCGATCGTCGCCAGCACCTTTCTGCTTGCCGACATTCGCGAGGTGTATGTGTACCTGGGCCTGGTCGTCACGCTGTGGCTGGCGGTGCTGGGCGGCTTTGACGACTGGCTGAAGCTGACAGAAAAGAAACGCGGCACCGGCTCACGCCAGGGGCTGTATGGGTGGGAAAAGCTGGCGTTTCAACTTGGGCTGGGGCTCCTCGTCGGGTGGTTTCTGCTGCGGCAAGGTTCAGGTGAGACCGACCTGCGGCATGTGCTCAACCTGCCTTTTCAGAAAACCTATATTGAGGCCGGGCAGCTCAACCCGTCGCTGTACTTTCTGGGCAGCGGGGTCTTTGTGGTGCTGGCGATCCTCATGATCGCGGGCATGAGCAACGCCGTCAACATCACCGACGGCATGGACGGCCTGGCGGGAGGCATCAGCGCCATCGTCTCGATCGGTCTGGTCGTGCTGGCACTCATCGCCGGCAACCAGGGCATCGCGCAGTACTTGTTCATTCCCTATGTGCCCGGGGCGGAAGAAGTGGCGGTCTTGGCCGGGGCTACCGGCGGGGCGTGCCTGGGCTTTTTGTGGTGGAACTGCTCGCCCGCGCAGGTCTTCATGGGCGACACCGGGGCCCTCTCGCTGGGGGGGATCGTGGGCTACGTCGCCCTCGTCACCAGGCAGGAAGTTGTAGTGCTGGTGATGAGCAGTGTGTTTTTGTTCGAGATTCTCTCGGTGGTGATGCAGGTGGCGTACTTCAAATGGACCGGCGGCAAGCGGATCTTCAAGGTCGCGCCGTATCACCACCACCTGCACTTGTGCGGGTGGCCCGAGCCCCAGGTGGTGTCGCGGCTGTGGATCATCTCGGTGATCTTGGTGATCATCGCGTTGGGGTCGATCAAGGTGAGGTAGGGAAATCAGTGGGCGGTAGGGATGAGGGAAGCAAAGGCCCGTGAACGCCGCACCCCCGGGCTGCATCCAGCGTGAGAATCCTCGCCCAGCCGTGCTGAGCTGCTAGGCCACTGCCAAGGGGTTCTTGGCGGTTCGCAGCCATCTCAAAACCCCTGGTCTGAAAAGCCCGGCGCTCGCTTGGAGAGCGCGATGGGGTAATCGGGGTCGGACAGAGCCGACCCCGACGGAGCCTTGGAACCTCCCACAGCATGATCTTTTGCATCTTCTGGCACAGGCGTCCGGCCTGTGTACTTCCTGCCCTTCCCGTCATTCTGTGAGGCGTCCTTCACGCTTGTGATTGCGACTCAGCGCCGCCTGGGCTGGGTGCAATGGCCCAATGCTGAAGCGGACCACCCTCTCTCAACTACTGCGCAAGGTGCGACATTGCTTCATCCACCAGCGACTGGGATGATCCACGTGCCTCCGGGGTCAAGGTCGCGAGAATCGCCTGCGCCCGGTCTAGGGCGGCGCGGGCTTCGCCGTGCTGCCCTTGTGCCAACGCAACCATCGCGATGATCGCCCAGTTTGACGCTTGCTCCCCGGACCCCTCGGACCGGGAAGCCTGCTCGGCCTTGATCGCGGCCGCCTTTGACTCCGCCAGCGACCCCGCGCGATACGCCGCCAGCGCGAGCGTGTTCAAAATCCGCCAGTCGTCGGGGTCGACCGTGGCGGCCCCGCGCGCCATGACAAGCGAGCTCGCGTAGTTGCGCGGCGAATCGTTGGATCGCACGCAGATCGCCCAGGCATCGCTGTTGAGCCTCGGGGCGTAAATGCCCAGAGCGCGCGCGAGCGTCAGGGCCGTATCTCTGTCCGAACTGGTCAGACGCGAATCCGCCTGGATGCGATCTTCCAGCTCCGGCAGGCTGTACGCCCCGTTCATGTTGGCGCGGACAATGTTCGCCCCCCGCACCCAGCGAGAGCGCTCGCCCGCGAGCTCTTCAGTTGGGCGAGTGATGTCCCAGTTGATGGTGGCAGCGACACACCCGACAGTTACCCGCGTGCCATTAGGTGAAAAGCCCACCGAGAGGGCCACCGAGCCCCCGGTGGCGAATGACGCGATCTCCTGCTGGGTGCTTCCGGGCTGGCGCTGCTGGGTTTCGTCCCAAAGCAAGAGCTTGAAATCCTGGCTGGCCCCCCAGAGCCGCTCTCCGTTGAGATCCCAGCCGAGCGAGAGGATGGGTGTGCTCGCGCCGCGCTTGCCAGGGCGTGGCTTCCAGGTTCGAGTGTCGAACTCGTCGACGCCCCCTTGAACGCCCAGCGCGAGGGTGAGCCCGTCGGGGCTGAAGGCGGCGGCGCTGGCCTTGTTGGGCAGTCGGACTCGGGCGAGTTCACGCGACGAGGCGATTTCGGTGACGATGAGGGTGCCGCCGTGGAGCGTGGCCAGTCGTTCGCCAGCGTCGTCAATCGCGATGGTCAAGGGCGCTGCATCAAGTTTCAGCAGTTCGCGGGGTGGCGACCCGGGAGTGTTCAGCGACCAGGCGAGAACTGCGCCCGTGGAGCGGCTCGCGATGAGCGTGGAGTCGTTGGCCCACCGGAACTGCAGGGTGGTTGCGTTGCCCGCGTCCGCTGCGGGAAAGGCATGCCGCACGCTGCCGTCCTTGGCGTTGAGCACCTGTACGCGCCCCAGGCCCCCGTCGCACGCGATGAAGGACGCGGATGGCGAAAGACGCACCGAGCGAAGATGAAACAAGCCCCGGGGCATTCGCCAGAGCACGCGTCCGGTGGCGGCTTCTGCGAGCGAAACCCCGCCCCAGTATGACCGGGCCACCAGCGAGCCGTCGCTGGAAACGTGCGCGTCGTACGAGCCGGTGTCCCACGTGCGGGCGCTGTAAGTCACGCCGATCGAGATGCTGTCGAAAATGGGGTTACCCGCTCGTTCGCTCAGCACCACCGCGATCGAGCGCCGGTCGGGCATCATCAGAAGGCAACCGCCTTCGGGGGTCGGAAAGCCCGGGCTGGATCGAACAATGGTGGCAGAAAGTTGTTGCAGCGTGGCCGCGTCACGCGAGACCAGATAGCCGGGAGACTCAAGGGCGTACACCGTGCGGCTGTCGTCGCTGAAAATGGCCCCCGGGGCGGCCCATGTAAACGCAGAGCTGGAAGGGAACGAGCCCAAGGGCGTCCCGCTCCGCGCGTCCACGACGAACATTCGATAGCCTTCGGGGCTTCGCCGGGAAACGGCGGCCAGAGTGCCGTCGGCGCTGAAAGACTGGAGTGTGCCCTCGGTCCTCCAAATGGTCTGCCTGGTCTTGAGATCGAAGACCTGGTCTCCCGCCCCCAAGAGCCTGTTGTCGCTCGTAAAGACCGGTGCCGGCAGATCGCACTCCGCCGACAGAGCGTGGATGATGTTGCCGGTCCTGGATTCGATCACCCACACAACTTTGGCCGTGGTGGACGCGCACGCCAGCAGGGTGCCATCCGGGCTGACCCCGATGCCCCAGCGCAGCGGAACATCGTCCTTGGACCACAAGAGCTTTCCGGTGCGGATCTCGTACATCTCGATGGTCGAACCCGCCGCCCACACCACGCAGCGATCACCATCGGGCATCGGCAGCGCCAGTCGCTCTCGGCTGTCCGGAAGCTTCCAGCGCCCGACTACTCCGGAATCACTCAAGCGTCGAAAGGTCAGTTCGTTGGTGTCGCGATCAAGACTCCACGCCAGGCGCGGCGACCCGACGTTGGTGAAGCTCCACAGGCCGGGCGCAGCGGGGGGCGAGAGCGTCCCCATCCGCGGGTCGGCCATGCGATGCAGCAACGACCATTCCCAGCGGCGCAGCGAGTTGGGAGCTTCGTCGAGGTAGCCGACCGCGGCTGCCCCGTCATGGCTCTGCACCGCCGCCCACGCCGCCGCCATGCTGGTGCGATACGCCTGACGCTCGGCCCGGGCCCGCTCCTGCTGCGCGATCGTCCGTTGAACGATCGCCCGCTGCGCCACCACTGACACCACCCCGAGCGCCACCACGAGCATGGCCATGCCGCTGACGAGAACTTTGTTGCGCTTGGCGAACTTGCGGGCCCGATACAGCGCGCTGGCCGGCCGCGCGACGATCGGTAGATCCTGCGTGTAGCGGCGCAGGTCGATGGCCAGGGCGCCGGCGCTGGCGTAACGGCGCGTGCAATCTTTCTCCATCGCCTTGGAGACGATGGTCTCGATGTCGCGATCAAATCTCTGGGTGCGCTTGGTGCCATGTCCGCGCGATGAAGCCCCCGAAGGGGTTGAAAGGCGTGAGGGCTCTTCTTCTTTGATGATTCGGACGGCTTCGGGCAGCAGCAGCCCCCGCAGATCGTGCGGCAGCTTGCCGGTCAAGAGCTCAAAGAGAATCACACCCAGGGAGTAGAGGTCGCTGCGTGCATCGAGCTTCGCGGGGTCGCCCTCAACCTGCTCGGGGCTCATGTAATCGAGCGTGCCGATGATCTGCCCCACCGCGGTCTGCATCGTCACCGTGCGCATGTCCGACTCGGTGAGACGGGCGACGCCAAAGTCGAGCACTTTGGGCTGGCCCGAGTCGTCGACGAGAATGTTGGAGGGTTTGAGGTCGCGATGAACGATGCCGCGATCGTGGGCGTGCTGTACCGCGTCGGCGACTTTGGCAACCAGCTCCAGGCGCTCGCGCAGCCCAAGATTTCGCGACGCGCAGTATCGCGTGATCGTCTCGCCCTTCACAAACTCCATCACGATGTACGGCTGCACCACCGACCAACCGGCGCCAACGACCAATCCCGAGCCCGCCTCGTAGACGCACGCGATCCCGGGGTGCTGCACCTGGCCCAGCAAATCCGCCTCGCGCTGGAAACGCTTGGCCATGCCGGTGGAGCCCTGGCCGGGGGAGATGACTTTCAGGGCCACCACGCGGCTGGGGCTCTGCTGGCGGGCCTCGTAGACGACGCCCATGCCACCCTGCCCGACGACCCGAACAATCTCATACGGGCCGACGCGCTCGGGGATGGTGGCGAGGGTGGACAAGTCCACCCGCGTGCCGCTGGAGGTGGCCATCGCAGGTTCTTCAAGAAACTTCTCAGTGGCGGCATGGGCCCTGAGCAGGCGTTCCACCGCGGCGCGGGTGTGGGCATCTTCTTCGCTCAGGCGATCAAGCGCCGACGAGTGCTCACTGGCCGGAAGGTCCAGCAACGCCTGAAAAATGTCCTCGACCTTGCGCCGATCCACCTTCGACATCGGACGCTCCGCAATCTCGCGCCGGCAACTCACGATCCCCTCCAGCCCGAACATCGTAACGGCCCCAGCCCGCGCCTCCAGCTCCTTGGCCCAGGTC
>JAKFUN010000022.1 GCA_021732675.1 Phycisphaerales bacterium | reverse complement strand
GTGTTGATGGGGGTGGGGAAGTCGCTGGCGGAGAGGGGCTTGGCCGCGGGCGGCGCGAAGGAAGCCGGCGTGGTCGCCGGAACGGGGGCGAGGGTGACGCCCATGTTGGCGAGGATGGCGGCGTTTTCGCCGGAGACCGGCTCGAGGGCCGCGAACTTTCCGAGCCCGGCCCACAAAAAGGTGAGCCCCAGAGCCAGGCGGAGCAAGATGGGGGCGACGCGGGAGCCGAAGCGAGAAGTAGCCATGCGACCTTCCTTCCGGGAACTGGCCCGGCGCTTTCAACGATAGAAGCGTGGCCCGGGGGAAGATCATCGACATTGTGTGCGGGAACCCTCGTAGGATTTCCGGCTTCGCGGGCGTGGCGGAATGGCAGACGCGCGGGACTTAGGATCCCGTGGCCGCAAGGCTGTGCAGGTTCAAGTCCTGTCGCCCGCATTCAGGAGGGGGAAGCGACCAAGCTCCACAGGGTCGACGAGACGGAGTTCGATTTTGATGAGCGTTTCGCCTGCGATCACCCCGTTGGAAGTGCCCGCCGGGATCGGGGCGGTCGTGGTGATGGGCGGGTCGTTCGACCCGGTCCACCTTGGGCACGTTGAGTTCGCCATTTGGGCCCGCCAGCAGGTTCAGGCCTGGGGAAGGGGACCGGTGTGGGTGGTCTTTGTGCCTGCCTCGCGCTCGCCGTTCAAGGTTCACCCCCCGGGGGCGAGCGACGCGGACCGGGTGCAGATGCTTCGGCTGGCGATCCGGGAAGTTCCCGACGCCAGCGTCTGGAGCGACGAGCTGGACCGGGCCGGGGAGGCGAGTTACACGATCGACACCTTGCGGCGGGCCCGGCAGTTGCTGGACCGGGGGGGGAACGCGAGCACCAAGGTGTACCTGCTGGTCGGGGCGGATCAGGTCGCGGGGTTTCACAGGTGGCGTGAGGCCAGGGAGATTTTGAAGCTGGCCCAGCCCTTGGTGGTTGGGCGCGATCACCTCGACGTGGCGGGCTTGCTTGCCCCGCACTGGGAGGAGACGGAACTGCGGGTGTGGGAGGCGGGGATGGTGCGGGCCCCGGAGCGGGAAGTGAGTTCCACGTCGGCGCGGGCGGCGCTGCGAGCAGGAGACGACGCGAAGCTGGCCGCGCTGCTCGACCCCTTGGTGGCGGGCTATGCGCGGGAGCGGGGGCTGTATCGCTGAGCCGCGGGGGTCCGGCGGGCGATTCAGGCGGGCTTGACGGCGATCAACTGAACCACCTCGGAAGGGCCTTGGTGGAAGATGCCTTCTTGCACATCGCGGGTGAGCTCGCGCGAGGCAAAGATCCGCAGGCCGTCCAGTTCGCGGGCCAGGGCGGCGGCGGACATGCACATATCGGGGCTCTTTGGCCCGCCGGAGTTACGATGAATCTGCCCGGGGGTGTAGGCTTCGAGAATGAACGAGCCCCCGGGGGCCAAGGCCGCCACCACGCGGCGGTGCACGCTCTGGCGGATGTGCGAGGGGAGATGGCACCAGATGGAGACGATCGCGTCCCAGCGATTCTGGCCCAGGTCGCAGTCGGAAAGATCAGCGGGGATGGTGTGGAGCGGGACCTTGGCGGCGGAGGCCAGCATCCGGGCTTTGGCCAGCCCGATCGGGGAGAGGTCGATGGCGCTGACGTCGAAGCCTTCTTTGGCGAGCCAGACGGCATTGCGGCCTTCGCCTTCGCCCAGGCACAAAATCGAGCCGGAGGCGGGGAGGTACATGCGGGCTTCGCGCAGGAAGTCGTTGGGTTCGGTGCCGTAGGCGAACTGGGGGGCCGCGTAGCGGTCATCCCACATGGTGCGTGCGTCGCTCATGGCGTTGCTCCTCGACCCCACAGGGAGATGGATGCCGGCGGGGGCTCGGCGCTGCAACAAAACCGTAGAGAGGACGCGAGTGAAAGGTTCGCGGACGTGGGCGGATTCATCGAGGTTTCGCAGAGGCTGCGGGAAGGGTGCCCCAGACCGGGCATTGGTGGCCGCCGCCGGGGTGAAAGGGTCTCAGATCGGAATGAACGTGCCCGTGATCGCCGCAAACTCGCCCGACTTTGGAGCCAATTGGGGCCAGAACGGGGGAAATGAGGGCGAGAAAGGAGCGAAGTCGGGCTCATTCAGAGCAAAGGAGGGCTACTTCAGAGCAAAAGAGGGCGAGATCGGAGCAAACGTGCCCGGGTTCGGGGCTTTTTAGGCGGCGTGCGGGGCCATCGCGGCACCGGCTGCGGGCGAAAGCCGCAGCGGCACGCTCGTGCTTTCGTGGACCGGCCGGGCCCCTGTCCCACCCGCAGCCAAAATCCCAGCGCGCCGCTCCGCGTGGCCGCGCGCTGGCTCGCCCCTCGTGCCTCATGCCCAGTGCCGAGTGACTTCCGCTTACTTACACGCCGCCTTGAGGGCCTCGGCCTTGTCGGTCTTTTCCCAGGTGAAGGTGTCGAACTTTTTGCCGCCCACGGTGACGGAGCCGGGCTGGCGTCCGAAGTGTCCGTGGCGAGCGGTGGGGGCGTAGATGGGGTGGCGGAGGTTGAGGGTCTCGATGATCTTGCGGGGGGTGAGCCCGAAGTTGGCCCGGACGGCCGCGCTGATCTTGTCTTCGTCGACCTTGTTGGTGCCGAAGCAATCGACGAAGACGCTGGTGGGCTCGGCGACGCCGATGGCGTAGGAGAGCTGAATCTCGCAGCGATCGGCCAGGCCGGCGGCCACGATGTTCTTGGCGATGTAGCGGGCCATGTAGGCGGCGCTGCGATCGACCTTGGTGGGGTCCTTGCCGCTGAAGGCCCCGCCGCCATGGCGGCCCATGCCGCCGTAGGTGTCGACGATGATCTTGCGGCCGGTGAGCCCGGTGTCGCCGTGGGGCCCGCCGATCTCGAAGCGGCCGGTGGGGTTGACGTGGACGGTGATCGCCGGGTTCCACCAGTCCTTGAGGACGGGCTTGAGCACATGCTCGATGATCTGCTTCTTGAGGTCACCCTGGCGATCGTTCCACTTTGGGTCGTGCTGCGTGCTGAGCACCAGCGTGTCAACCCGCACCGGCTTGCCGTCCTGGTATTCAACCGTCACCTGGCTCTTGGCGTCCGGGCGCAGGCCCGGCACGCTCCCCTCGCGCCGCACATGGGCCTGCTGCTCGACCAGGCGGTGGGCGAGCTGAATGGGCAGGGGCATGAGCTCGGGCGTTTCGCGGCAGGCGTAGCCGAACATCATCCCCTGGTCGCCCGCGCCTTCGCGATCAACGCCCATGGCGATGTCGTTGGATTGTTTGTTGAGGGCGACCATGACGCCGCAGGAGTCGGCGTCGAAGCGCATGTCCCCGGAGACATATCCGATCTCGCGGACCGTCTCGCGGACCAGGTCGGGGATGCTGACGTAGGTGTTGGTGGTGATCTCGCCGGCGACGACGACGAGGCCGGTGCAGCAGAGGGTTTCGCAGGCGACGCGGCTAAAGGGGTCGTCCTTGAGCATGGCATCCAGCACCGCGTCAGAGATCTGGTCGGCCACCTTGTCGGGGTGGCCCATGGAGACGGATTCGGAGGTGAACAGGTTGGTGCGGGACATGGTGGGTCCTTGGGTACACGGGGCGAGATTGTGAGGGACAAGTTTATGCCGCCCGCGGGCCCCGGCGGAATCGCAGCGTCAAGCCGCGTTCGCGTGCCATTTGAGCATCGAGGGCGGGGCGAACCCGCCACAGCACCGCGGCAATTCCCGCACGCGAACCGACTCCCTCCGACTGCCGGTGGGACAGGCGTCCCGCAGCCCTGTAGAAATCCTTGTATTCAGACGCCGGACCTGAGTCTTAAAGTCTCGGCCCCGCGGGGGCTTCAGTGCTTCGGTGCCGCGTCGCGTTCTCGCATTGCACGACTTTGGTGCCACCCCGCCGGCAGCTTCGCGTCAGCCGGAACATCATGGAACGCATCAGCATCTGACAGTCAGTTCATAAAGCATGACAACCATTACATCATTATCTGTGTCAAATTATGTTTTCTGAATCACATTTTAATCTGCTAGCAAGCCATGCCTTTGATGATGTTAAAGCATCGTCTCTTATGTTGACTAGATGCTGAGGCAACTGCAGATCAAGAACAGAAAAGCACAAATCTTGCACAAGATAATACCCAGACACGCTTTGTGCCATCCACTGCCGGAACACGTTGCTATAGAAATCAGATGTCTCAACTGTCATGTCTGAACTAAACTTTAGCGGCGGCGTCCAGTATGCCTCGCTTAACGTAGGGGCATCTGCTATTTCAAAGCTTTCCCTTTCCATGCGTTCGGAGTGGACGTCAACCCGAATCTCCTGCAGGAGCGCGGGTGCAACCCAAAGATTGCCTCCCCTCTTCTCTCGCTCCATCCGAGAGCGCCCAAAGGTATACATTGCAAAGTTGTACCAATCATACTCGTGTCCCAAAGTATGGTTATTGCCTTGTATTAAAGACTCAACTTGCTTGTGCCATTCAGGCGAAATGCTTGGTAGTGCTTTGTTGCACCATGTGATGCCTGCCAGGCGACACCACGCAAATGGAGACGGGTCATCGCTTCGCAACACCTCTGGGAGCGCACTGAGAAGCTTTTCAAATCGTCTCGGCGGATGAATATCATCCCATGCCCAGTATCCTGCCTCAGGCACAATTACGCAAGGGGGAAGAGGTGGGTTCAGAGCGATGTCGCACATGGAGCAAAGCAAATACATCAGTTCGGACCGGCGGCGGACTTCTCCAATTCCAACACCAAGCGACCTGGCTAACATATTAGCAGCGATCCAATATTCCTTTCGCCCAGAAGCCTTCAAAATTGCAGTGCTCAGAATCTCATGTTTGATTTGAGGATCACGTACTTCGCCCCACAATCGAAGTGAAAAAAGCAATTCATTTGCGACTGCAAGTTGCTCGAATAGCAAATAGGTACTGAGTTGTCGGTCGCCGCCGCTCACTCCCAAACAGTCTCCAACTACCGGACAAACACTCGCATCGTATGGAACATTCAGTGTATAGGCTGCTCGCTTTGCAACATCTCCAAGCGCTAGAGCAATAATGTCTTGGATAGGCTTGTAGAGTTTAAGTGATCTAATGCCCAATCCGCCGTACTGGATTGCACGGAGGATCCACAAATCATAAGTGCGTTGACGCATAATATCAGCATCAGCACAACCATCAACGAACTCAAGCTCCAGAGCGTTGCGTCCGACGGGTACGACAGGTTTGCGATTGTTTCCAAATCGATTACTTAAGATGCTGGTACGAACTCGCTTCGGTAGTTGCTCAAAGGACTCCAAGAACGAAGATTCGAGCGCATACTTGCAGGATGAATGAAATGCGCCAGCCGAGGTTCCGGAATGGTGAATCCAATGCATAGATTCATGGAATGTCTCAAGAAACATCCACACGCCCATCCCGCTGCCGTAATTTCGTTCCTTGTTCCGTGTAAAGAATGACACAACTGATAGCGTCTCTGGGTCATAGTAGTAGTCGCCGATGTACTGTGGGGGCAACCGCTCTGAGGGATGCGGTGTGACCCCAAAGACATTTTCCTGCGTTGACGAGTGAGGTCGACTGCCACTCATTCAGGCTTTTCCGATGTTGATTGCGATTCGGGTTCGATTGCTGCGTTCAGCCCTCGTCGCTTGGCGCGCTCTATGAGCGCCGATGCAGCCTCCATCGTGGCATGGGCTGCGACGTGAGCGAGGTATGCGACGAGAAAGTACGTAAGCGGATCGAGTCTCTGCGGCGTGCGAGCAAAAGGATCCTCCGAGGCAAGCAAGATCGCTCCGATCTCGATGTCCGGATTTGGCTGCTGCAGCAGCTCGTTTCTGAACTGGTCAATGACATGCGACGGACCCGCAATTTTGATCTTCAAGATGCCTCCCTTCGAGTAATTGGGATAACTCCGCCAACCAGCTTGGACCTTCCGAGCGTACCAGCAACTGTAGGGGGAAGGGTGGCACCAAAGTCGTGCCACCGAAGTCACTGCTCTGAGGGACTTCGGTGCCCGGCTACCAACCGCTCCCGCGCGCGCAACCCAGTCC
>JAKFUN010000196.1 GCA_021732675.1 Phycisphaerales bacterium | reverse complement strand
AGAAACTCGGCTCGGGTGGGGGTTGGCATTCGGGGCGATGGTAGAGGGGCAGAAAGGCGGTTCACCACAGAGGCACAGAGGCACAGAGAAGATCAGGAGAGAGTGAATGCGGGGAGCGGGAGGAGAAGGAGAGAGAGGAAGAGAAATAGGACCTGAAGAAATGAAAACGAGAGAATGAGACAGAACGCGCGAGAGAGAGAGAGAGAGAGCAACAGGGTGGGCTCTCGCAGGCTGTTGAACGCCTCCAGGCGGCCCCACTGGGCGATCATCCTCTGGTCCTCGGACCCGGGTCTGAGGGCCAGAAATTCGCCTGAAATGCCTCGATCAGGGACTGCTCAAACGTATTTCAACACCCTGCGAGAAAGGGAGCATGCGGAAAAGCGGCCCTCTCGTGCGAAAACGCCGCAGTGGGCTGGCCAAAATCACGCCTTTCCACTCAATGCCTCGACGCCTCGACGCCCTGATGCAGCCCGATGGCTCGATGCCGCGTGCCTCATGCCTTCCGAAACATCTCAACCCCCCTCCCGAAGACTCCACAGCAGCATCTCTCAATCTCTCAGATTCCCCGTATAGCTATCTCTCCGTCAATACGTCTCCCCATCTCCCCATCTCTCCGTCTCCCCATCTCTCCGTCTCTCCGTCTCTCCGTCTCTCCGTCTCTCCGTCTCTCCGTTCCCACTCCGCTTTTCTTCTCTGTGCCTCTGTGCCTCTGTGGTGAACTCTTCTCTCCTCAAAACTTCTTCCGCAGCCGCGCCGGCTGAATCCCCAACTGATCCCGATACTTCGCCACCGTCCGCCGCGCGATCTCGATCCCGCGTTTCTTCAACTCATCCACCAGCGCCTCGTCGCTCAAGGGCTTGTTGCGATCCTCATTCTCGATGACGTCCTTCAGCGCTTCCTTGATCGCGTCCCACGCCACCTCGCCCCCGCCGTCGGTCGTCAGCCCCCCCGAGAAAAACTTTCGCAGCGGCACCACCCCGCGCGGGGTCGCAACATACTTGTCCGCCACCGCGCGGCTCACCGTCGCCACATGGATCCCAAGCTGCTCCGCCACCCCCGTCATCGGCAACGGCTTCAACGCCTGAAACCCAAAGTCAAAGAACTCGCGTTGGGCCTCCACCACCGCCCGCACCACCCGCAGCAGCGTGTGCCGCCTCTGCCCCACCGCGTCCAACAGCCACTGCGCGTTCGCCAGATTCACCTTGATGAACTCGCGGTCCTTCTTCTCCGCGCTGCGATCCTTCGCCAACAGCGCATACTCCTGATTGATCCGCACGTTGCTCGCCCGTGCGTCATTCAGGTACGCCACGTACCGATCACTCGCTTCGTCATACTCGATAATCGCATCCGGCACGATCGGCCGGGCGGCGTCATCCGTCAGCCGCCTCACCGGCGCCAGGCTCATGCGCCGCAGCAGCGTCAGCACTTCCTTGATCTCGTCGATCGATAGCCCGGTCTTCTCCGCGATCCGCGGGAGCCGATTCTGCGTCACGTCCTCAAGATGATGCTCAACAATCCGCCTGGCATTCGCAAAGCTCGCCGGGGGCCACCCGTTGTCCTCCTGATCCTCCAGCGCGTCAAGCTGCAGCACCAGGCACTCCGCCGGGGTGCGAGCCGCCACCCCCGCTGGCTCCAGCAACAACTGCACCGCCTGCAAGGCCCGCTCGAGCTCGGCCACCGTCGGCCGGGTCTGAAACACCGGGCCTGCGAAATCGCCCGGGGCCTCGCCCATCACCACCGCCCGCTCCGCGATCGTCTCCAGCGGCGTCCGCAGATAGCCGTCTTCCTCCAGAAAGCTCAAAATCAGTTCGCCCAGCGGCTTGAGCGCCGGCTCGATCTCCACCAGCCCCCACTGCCCGCGAAGTTGCTCCCCAGCCGACACCGCCCGCGCCGGCGCCGCCGCCATCGCGTCCAGCTTGCCATCCCGCTCCCCCGCCTGCCGCGCCGCGCTGTAGTCGCCGTGCTCGATCCGCTCCCAACTCGGCGGCTGGTGCTCGCTCGAGGGCAAGTCCTGCCCGTACTCGTTGGCCGCCGCCTCCGGGTTGGCCTCTTCAAACGACTCCAGTCGCTCAAAGTCATCCCCGCCCGAGCCTTCGTCCAGCCGCAGTGGGCCATCCTCGGCCCGGGTCGATTCACTGATCGCCGGCCCGCCTCCCTCGACCGCGACAATCTCCTCGCCCGATCCATCCGCCAACTCCAGCGTGGGGTTGCTCTCCAGCTCCTGCTGAATCCGCTCCTCAAGCTCCGCGAGCGGCATCTGCAGGATCTCCATCGACTGGATCATCCTGGGCGCCAGCTTCATGTGCTGGCCGAGCTTCATGTGCTGTGCGGTTTCGTAGCGCATGCGTGGGGTCGCTTGGGTCGTCTGGTCCGCGCTTGGCCCGCCCGGCCTTGGTCGCGCCTCTCATCCTCGGCCTGCCCCGCGCGCGATCGCTGGAGCCTGCGAGCCGCATGATACGGCACGCCGCCCCGCGTCGGGCTTGTTGCGGGAGGCTGCGGCTGAGCGCGAAGCGGCCGCATAAAGAAAAACGCGACCGTCGCCGGTCGCGTCTTTGAAAATCTGCCGTGCCCATCCCGACGGTCTTACCAGGTGATCTGGCTCTGCTGGGTGGGGAAGGTCCAATCTTCGCGGCTCGCGATGTTGGCCCACTTGCGCATGTCGCGCAACTGCTCCAGGCTCTGCAGCCTAACGCTCCCGTCGAACTGGCAGGTGACGACCTTCCGCAGGTGCCGCGCGTCGAGCATCCCCCACTCGCTGGGCGGCTTCTTGGCGTCGAAGGTGTTGTTCACAGTAGCCGCGGCACCGGTCGAGCGGTTCCAGCCCCAGTCCAGGGTGACGGGGGCGTTGAAGCCTCCCCGTCCACGTGGATGGGGCGTGGGTGGGGTCACGATGTAGTACCCCGGGAGCACGGTCCCGCTGTCGGGCTTGGCACCGCCCCAGGTCCAGAAGCTACTGGAAGTGCTCACGTCACCCCCGCGTGCGGAGGCGAACACCAACAGTTGATCCGGCGTCCGCACATCCGAGCTTTGGCGAAGATAAAACTGGCCGCCGGACACGCGAGGATTCCCCGAGGGCGTGGCGCTCTGGCCACCATAGTCGTTCCCCGGCGATTGGCCCCGATACGCACCGAACTCGTAGCCCCCACCGACGTACACGCCGTTCATCCCCAGCGAGGGATGCCAACCGATCGCCGCCACGTAGCTCTGTTGATCGTATTGGTTGAACTGCGGGTTAGCGGCCGGCGACGAGTTCTTGTTGCGGCTTCGAAAATCTCGAAAGGTCGCCTTGTCGATCATCATCGCTTCATGCGGGAAGTAGTTGTTCGACATGAAGTGCCAAGGCCAAGTCTTCGTGATCGTCCCTTCCATCAACTTTCCAGGGTTGAACGGATCGGCTGGGAAGGTGCTGTAGGTGTTGACGGGTGCGTGATTCCAAGCCCAATGGCAGTTCGCGGAGACCAGCTTATCGCGGCTGTCCGTGTAGTACGCCGAGTACGCCGTCACCTGATTGTGCCCGGTCGCCTGCTCCTGCAGCGCCTTGGCAGTCAGCTTGGCCTTGCCCAGCGAGGGGAGCAGGATGCTGATGAGAAGGGCGATGATGGCGATCACCACCAACAGCTCGATCAACGTAAAAGCCGCACGGGCGGGGTTGCCTCTGATCTTCATGAACGATTCCTTTCTCACACCCCAACACACACGCGAAACCCACACACGCCTTGGTATCGGCCGTGAGCCGTTGAATCCGCGAGTGTCGTTTCACGCGACGACACTCCACTTCACTCAACGCTCACGACGCCAACACACATCCTCCCAAAGGCCTCCCCAAGGATGCGCCTCGAACTAGCTTCTGTCATCAAGAGCGGACAAACCAACGACAGTACCCAGCGTCACCTACCACAATCCCAAGACATGCTCCAAAGAGCAAAGACCCGACAAACCAAAGGCCCGACCACCACCTTGCAAGCCAGAGAGCGCGGCCTCCCAAGGCTGGCCTCCGCTGACGCGGACACCAGTCTCTATGTCGCAATGTACACGTGCGAACCCAAAGCTGCAAGACCGAGTTCCGACATTTCTTCGGACTCGCGGAGATCTACTTGCATGCCAGCGTTTGTGCAAATATCGCTCGGCTCGCTTGAGAATTTTGAAGTGTCAACGAAGCGTCACGTTCCAATCGGCACTCCGCGCCCGGTCGGCCCAGCGACGCATATCCGCAAGGGCATCCCAGCCCTCCACCGAGGCGTGCGAATCGAGAGCCGCGACGACGGCTTTGCCACTCCAACGCAGCGAGACAAACCCCGAGTTTAACCCAGGGGAAACTGCCTTGTCGTCATACGCCGCGGCCCACTGCACCGGCCCTGCAAACCTGGGGGGCTCGAGCCGGAAAAACCCCTGGGGCTGCCCAACAAACGGCAGCGCTGGCTGCGAATCCGACCTTGCAGAGGCGAACGCCAAAACCTGGGAAGGGCGGGTGGCCTGATCGATCCGGTCGACAAAGACTTTGCCGAAGGCATTTTGGAATGCGGGGGCAAACTCACCGTGCCGGTCGCTGCCGCCGACGAAGGCGATGTTCATTCCGAACGACGGATACAGGCTCACGACGTAGGCGTACGTGACCCCCGAGCTGGCATAGGTATCAGATTGGGCTCGCAGTTCTGCGAGCACCTTGTCGTCTTGGTAGAGCCCTCGGAAGTCGTAGTTGAGGTAGGGAGCCAGCCGCCACGGATACCGCTGGGCCTCTTCGTTGGCGAGGCGCTGGCCAGACTCGTCATTGACGAGCATGTCCCCATCGACCCAGGCGCGCGGGGGATACCCGGGCAGGATTTGGCCTCGATAGTCGTTGGAATAGAGGCTGAAGGCGGTCATCAACTGCCGGGCCCCCGCCAATTCGCGGGTCAGCTTCGCGGCCAATCGGGCCTTGCCCAGCGAGGGGACCAGCACCGCCACCAGCACCCCGATGATCGCAATCACCACCAGCACCTCAATGAGCGTAAAGGCATTGCGCAGCGGACACTTACGCACCCGGGCCGCAGGTTTCCGGACGCTGCACCCCAGCCTTTGGACCTGATTGAGCAAGCGATGGTACGGACAAGCGTTAGACATCAGCATCTCCACCCGCGAAGAACGTCGAAAACGCTCCCGGGTTGCCGGAGTTTTTCTTGACCCATCCGACTGGGGGAATATCCTGTCAAACCGTAAACTATCCCGCCTGGCGATAATATCCCGGGTACGACCAGAATCCAAGCTACGTGCTTGTCAATCAAGAAGGAGATCGGCATGAAGAAGGCTCAGAAGGTAACTGTCGGTTTTTGCGCGGCCGCGCTGCTCGCGGGCGTCGCCCAGGCCCAGGTCATCCAAGTCAACCTTGACTCCCCCACCCTCGATCGGTGGATGTACCCCTTCAACTCAACCCCTGGGCTGGAGAGTTCCATCCCCTCGTTCGGCGCGATTCTGATTCCGGGCTTCGATGATCGTGACGCGCAGTTTGTGCTCGGGTTCGACACCCCCGGGATGGTCCCCACCGGGCTGAACCCGTCACGCTACCAGGTGCAGTCGCTGCGCGTCACAGCCTACATCAACGCCGACAACCAGTGGGTCTACGACCCTTCGTACGACAGCGTCTCCACGCTGTACCCCTCGACCGACGCGGCCTACACGGTCGACGCGGATGCCAGCAACCCGGTGGAGCTCTTCGCCGCGGGCTATCGCAACGGGCAGTCGGCCGCCACCTTTGGCGAGACGACGCCCTACAGCACGCAGGCGGTTATTCCCCCTCGGGCGGGGATCCGGAGTGTCTTCGCCGCGGTCTACGACACCGCCGGCAACGCGACCGACGTGTCGCGCCAGATCACGCAGCGCTTCGACGTCACCCCGATGGCCCAGGGGCTGAACCCGAGCCTCACCCCGGGGCAAGCGGTGGCTTCGGGGACGCCCTTGTTCTTTGATGTGGACGTGAGCAACGCCGCGACGCAGGCGTACTTCGGGCGTGGGCTGGCGGAGGGGCGGATCCGGGTGGTGATCTCGTCGTTCTCGCCCGCCTCGGGTGGGCCCGGGG
>JAKFUN010000028.1 GCA_021732675.1 Phycisphaerales bacterium | reverse complement strand
GGGCTTGCCGTCTTCGTTGGTCGCCCAGATCCGGCACGAGCTGGGGTTGATCGAGAATCTGGGCTATGCGCCGTACTTTTTGACGGTGCACGAGATCGTCGAGTTCGCGATCTCGCGGGGGATTTTGTGCCAAGGGCGCGGGGCCGCGGCCAACTCGGCGGTCTGCTATTGCCTGGGCGTGACGGCGGTGGACCCGACGCGGGTGAACATGCTCTTTGAGCGGTTTATCAGCAAAGAGCGCGACGAGCCGCCCGACATCGACATCGACTTCGAGCACGAACGCCGCGAGGAGGTGATCCAGCACCTGTACGCCAAGTACGGCCGGGACCGGGCGGCGTTGACGTCGGAGGTGATCTCGTATCGGGGTCGCAGCGCGATTCGCGAGGTGGGCAAGGCGATGGGGTTGTCGGCGGACACGCTGGGGCTGCTGGCCAAGGACCTGGACTGGTGGAGCCAGGACCCGGAGCACGCCGCCCGCGTCAAGCGCCTGGGGCTGAACCCTTGCGAGCCGGTGCTGAAGGCGACGCTGGCGCTGGCGGGGCAGATCATGGGGTTCCCGCGCCACCTTTCGCAGCACGTCGGCGGGTTTGTCATCACGCGCACGCCCTTGAGCGAGCTGGTGCCCATCGAGAACGCGGCGATGGCCGATCGCACCGTGATCGAGTGGGACAAGGACGACATCGAAGCGATGGGCATGCTCAAGGTGGACGTGCTGGGGCTGGGGATGCTCTCGTGCGTGCGCAAAGCCATGGACCTGATCGCGCAGGCTGGAGGCCCCAGGCTCACGCTGGCGACCATCCCCCCAGAGGATGGGGCGACGTATGACATGATCTGCCAGGCCGACACGGTCGGGGTCTTCCAAATCGAGTCGCGCGCCCAGATGTCGATGTTGCCCCGGCTCAAGCCCCGGTGCTATTACGACCTGGTGATCGAGGTGGCGATCGTGCGTCCCGGGCCGATCCAGGGGCAGATGGTCCACCCCTATCTGAAGCGGCGAAATGGCGAAGAGCCGACGGAGTATGTGTCCCCCGAGATCGAGCGGGTGCTGAGCCGCACGCTGGGAGTGCCGCTATTTCAGGAACAGGCGATGGCGCTGGCGGTGGTCGCCGCCGGCTTCACGCCCGGGCAGGCGGACCAGCTTCGGCGCGCCATCGCGTCGTGGAAACGCAGCGGGGAGGCGATCAAGGCCTTCGAGCGTCAACTGATCGACGGGATGCTGGAGCGCGGACACACCCGCCTGTTTGCCGAGCAGGTTTTTCGGCAGATCAGCGGCTTTTCGGGGTACGGGTTTCCGGAATCCCACGCTGCCAGCTTTGCGCTGCTGGTGTATAGCTCTTCGTGGCTGAAGCGTCATCACCCCGCGGCCTTCGCGGCGGCCCTCATCAACAGCCAGCCGATGGGCTTCTATCAACCCGCGCAGATCATCCGCGATGTCCAGGCCCACGGGGTCGAGGTGCGCCCGGTGGATGTCAACCACAGCCACTGGGACTGCACGCTGGAGCCCGCGCCCGCGGGGCCGGCGCTGCGGCTGGGCATGCGCCAGGTCAGGGGTTTGCCCGAACAGCAGGCCCAGCGCATCGTCGATGCCGTGCGTGCGCAGGGCCCGTTTCGCGCCCCGGCGGGCGTGTGGCGGGCCAGCGGGGTGGGGGCCGCCCATTTGCGCCGGCTGGCCCAGGCCGACGCGTTTGGATCGATGGGGCTTACGCGTCAGCGGGCGCTGTGGGCGATCCAGGCATTGCACGACCACCCGATGCCCTTGTTTGAGCAGGCCGCGATTGAGGAGCGCGAGGACGTGCATGCCGAGCTGCCCGCGCCGACGGGGTGGCGCGAGGTCTCGGACGACTATCGGGCCGTGGGCCTCTCGCTCAAGTCGCACCCGCTGGCGTTCATCCGCGAGGAACTGGCGGGCCAGGGCGTGACGAAGAACGCCGCCCTGGGGGACCCGGCTCTGACCCCGGCCGGCAAGCCGGTCACGGTCGCGGGGGTGGTGCTGGTGAGGCAGCGTCCGGGGACGGCCTCGGGGATCGTGTTCATCACCATCGAGGACGAAACCGGGGTGGCGAACCTGATCGTGCGCCCGCGGGTGTATGAACGCTATCGGGCAGCCGCCAAGCACGGCAAGGTGTTGCTCGCCGGCGGACTGGTGGAACGCCAAGGGTCGGTGGTGCATGTGGTGGCGCAGCGGATCCGGGCGATCAGCGTGGCGGGGGAGAGCCTGCATGCTTCCAGCCGCGATTTTCATTAGGCGAAGTGAATGTGCCGGCCCGCGCTTCGCCCCCCGGGCGCGTACGCTCCCCCTTCCGCACTGCCTTGGTCGCACCAAACGCATGGCCCTGCTCGACCTGATCTATGTCCCGCTCGCGATCGTCACGGCCCCCTGGTGGGCCGGAAAGAAGCGCTCGGGGTGGGCCGAACGCCTGGGCAAGACCCCCCCACTGCCCCCCGGCACCAAGCCCCGCGTGCTGATCCACGCGGTATCTGTCGGCGAGGTCAACGCCCTGCGCGAGCTGGTTCCCAAGCTCGCCCCCGCGTGCGAAGTGGTGGTCAGCGCCACCACCGACACCGGATTGGCCCGGGCTCAACAGCTCTTTGCGGGCGTCGCGAGCGTCGTGCGCTACCCGCTCGACTTCTCGTGGAGCGTCCGACGCTTTCTCGACGCCGTCCGACCCGACGCGGTGGGCCTGGTCGAGCTGGAGGTCTGGCCCAACTTTGTGCGCCAGTGCGCCGCGCGGCAAATCCCCGTCGCGATCATCAATGGGCGATTGAGCGAGCGGAGTTTCAGGGGATATCGCCGCCTGGCGGGGTTCTTCCGGCGGCTGCTGGGCCAGATCACGGTGGTCGCCTGCCAAGATGAGGACTATGCCACCCGGTTTCGGGCCCTGGGGGCCCGACGAGTCGAGATCACCGGCTCCATGAAGTGGGACGCGGCGGTGGTGACCGCCGGCGCCGTCGATGGAGCGCGAGAACTGGGCGACGCGCTTGGCATCGACCCAAGCAAACCCTTGGTGGTGGCGGGAAGCACCGGCCCGGGCGAGGAAGCGCTGTTGCACCAAGCTTGCCCGGCGGGGGTGCAACTGGTGTGCGCGCCGCGCAAGCCCGATCGCTTCGATGAGGCGGCGGCGGCCCTGCCCGGGTGTGTCCGCCTCAGCCAGATCCGCGCCGGCCAGATGGTACCCCGCGGAAACACGAGGTTTTTGCTCGACACCATCGGCGACCTGCGGAAGGCCTACAGCCTGGCGACGGTGGTGGTGGTCGGGCGAAGCTTCATGGGGGATTTGTACGGGTCGGACCCAATCGAACCGATCGCGCTGGGGCGGGCGACGGTGATCGGCCCGCATGTCGATGATTTTGCCCGCATCGTGGGGATGTTTGCGGATTCCAAAGGGATCATGCAATGCCCGCGCGAAGACCTGGGCCGAGCGCTGGCGACTTTGCTGGCGGAGGAACCATCACGCAAACGCCTTATCCACAATGGATTAGAGGTTATTCTCACCAACCAGGGAGCGTCGGAGCGGCACGCGACCATCCTGTCGAAGCTGGGTGCAAAGCGAACAAAGACCGATCATGCAAATGAACCTTTTGGGGGCGCTTGAAAGGGGAGGCGGAGGGTGGAACGATTGCGCCTTGGGAATGGGTGATGGTGGAAAGTTTGGGGATAAACCAGACTTGCAATTGGCTCGGGAATCCGAGAAGATGACGCAACAGGGAGCCGGGGCGCTCGTAGGGCAATACGCCTGATGAGCTTGTTCGGGGTGAACGCGGCCACGCGCTGCGATCGACCCGAAGCCGGGCAGCCGCACAAGGGAAACCTGCTCCGTCGCGAGAACCGCGACGCGTGTTTATGGAGTCGCACATGTCGAATCGCTCGGATCGCAAGGGTTGGCTGGGTCGTCATATCAACACCGTTTCCCCCATCGAAACTCTCGAGCAGCGTCAGATGCTCGACTCACTCCCGATCGGGGCGGCGTGGATCCCGTGGGGCGATGGGCAAGTCGCGGCCCAGCGCGGCTCGTACATTTTGCAGTTCAATGGGGAGACGCGTCCGAACGAGCAGGCGGCCCTCCTGGCGCAGGAAGCCGCGACGCGCTTGGGGCTGACCGTGACCAGCGTGCGCGGGTTTGCCCGCGGGCAGTACGCCGAGATCACCACCAATCAGCAGGTGACGGTGGGAGCGGTCGACGCAGCCAAGTCCAGCTTGTCGTTCCTCAAGAGCTTCGAGCCGAACATCGTGCAGCAGATCAGCCGCACGCCCAATGACCCGCAGTTCGGCAACCAGTGGGACAAGCAGAACACCGGGCAGAACATTCAGGGGCAGAACGGGGTGGCGGGGGCGGACACCAGTGTGACCGAGGCCTGGAACACAACGATCGGCTCGCGCGACACGGTGGTGGCGGTGATCGACACCGGCGTGGACCTGACGCACCCCGACCTCATCGCCAACTTGTGGGTGAACCCGGGCGAGATCGCCGGCAACGGGCTGGATGATGACGGCAACGGCTTTGTCGATGACGTGAACGGGTACGACTTTGGCGACAACGACGCCAACCCGCAGGATGATGCCAATAACGTCTTCCACCACGGCACCACGGTCGCCGGCGTGATCGGCGCCTCGGGCAACAACGGGATCGGCATCACCGGGATCGCCTGGAACACCTCGATCCTGGCCCTCAAGATCGCCAACAACAACGGCGCGTTGACGACGGCGGCGATCGTGGCGGCCCACGACTACGCCACCATGATGATCGGGCGCGGGATCAACATCGTCGCCAGCAACAACAGCTACGGCGCTTTCCAGCAGACCTTTTACACCAACGCCCCCACCGGGGTGAGCGCCGAACGCGACGCCATCCAGCGCTTTGTCGACGCCGGCGCGACCTTTGTCGCCTCGGCGGGCAACGACACCTTCGACAACGACAATCCCAACTTCACCAACTTCCCCTCGTCGTACAACATCCCCGGCGTCATCAGCGTCGCCTCCACCGACAATCGCGATCAACTGTCGAGCTTCAGCAACTTCGGCGCTCAGACCGTCGAGATCGGCGCCCCCGGCACCGACATCTACACGACCCTCGAAGGGGGCACCTACGGCTACGTGAGCGGGACGAGCTACTCGTCCCCCGTCGTCGCCGGCGCGGTCGCGCTGCTCAAGACCGTCAAGCCCAACGCCAGCGCCGTCGAGGTTCGCGAGGCCTTGTTCAACAGCGTCGACGCCCTGCCCAGCCTGCAGGGCCGGGTTCGCTCGGGGGGACGCATCAACATCGCCCGGGCGCTCGAGATCATCCAGATCGACGGCCCGGTCGTTCGCGCCGTCGACCCCGGGGCGATCACCCAGCAGGTCATCGCCGGCACCAGCAACCCGCTGAACACCATCACCGTCGACTTCAGCAAGGATCTGAACGCCTCCAACGTCTCGGCGTCGGCCGTCTCGCTTGTGGGCGCCGGCAGCGACGGCAACTTCGGCACCAGCGACGACTTCACGGTTTCCATCGCCAGCGCCGTGCGGAGCACCACCGACGCGCGGCGGGTGACCATCGGCCTCAACCTGGGCAGCTTCACCGGCTCGCGCTTGCCCGTCAGCAGCTATCGCCTGACCTTGCAGCCCACCGGCTTCCGTGACACCACCGGCAACTTCCTCAACGGCAACAACGCCGCGGGCAGCGCCCAGGTCTACAACTTCCGCGTCGCCAGCGCCTCGGGCGACAACGAACCCAACGACACCCTCACCCAGGCGACCCCGGTGAGCTTCAGCGCCAACGGCACCGCGACCTTCAACGGGGTGACGCTGGGCAACGGGATCTTTGGTCCCTCCGATGTCGACCTGTATCGCATCGACACCACCCGGGGCGGGCAGATCACCGCCACGATCACGGCGCGGCGCTTGCCCGCCGGCTCCACCCTTGACAGCTTTGTCCGGCTCTTCGATGGCAACGGCGCCGAGCTGCAGTCCAACGACCAGACCTTCGGCGACGACTCGTACATCGACTTCTTCGTGCGCACCGCCGGGACGTACTACATCGGCGTCAGCGGGTTTGGCAACGCCAACTACAACCCTGCGGTGGGCGGCTCGGGCTCGAGCACGCAGTCCACCGGCGCGTACAACCTCAGCCTGTCGGTCAAACTGGCCAGCGACAACACCGTCACCAGCGTCTTCTTCACCCCCAGCCC
>JAKFUN010000135.1 GCA_021732675.1 Phycisphaerales bacterium | reverse complement strand
GGGATGTGCTGGGGGCGAGCCGCCATGTGCTTCGGGCGAGTGGTGCGGTGAGCGGCGGAGCCACGCTGACGGTGATGATGCGAGGGGTGGCGGGGGCGTCGCTCGAGGATCCGGCGGTGCGCGACACGGTGCTGGCGAGCGTTCACGGCGTGGCGGAGCGGGCCGGAGTGGTGTTGCACCGGGCGCTGGTGCGCGACGGGGCTTTGCAGGTCACCATTGAGGGGGATCGGCTAGTGGGGCTGGGGCTGCTGGCAGAGGTGCGGCGGATCACCAATCGATGGCACGAAGCACGGCGCGGCGGGGCGCTGTGGATGGGCACCGATGAGGATGCGGAGGGGTGAATGGGCTCTCGCGGGTAGTCGCCGCGACGGGATTCCCGGGGTTCAGTGGGCGGGCATGGTCACGCCCACCGGCTGGGGCTTGGGGATGTAGTTGGGCTGGAGGACTAGGCCCAGCGGCACGCGCTTGCCGCCTTGGGGGGGGATGCCCTCTTGGTCGATGTGGCGCTGGATGGCCATGACGCCCTCGATGAGCTGCTCGGGGCGTGGGGGGCAGCCGGGGACGTACACATCGACGGGAATGAACTGGTCGCAGCCTTGCACGACGGCGTAGGTGTCGAAGACACCCCCGGTGCTGGCGCAGGCACCCATGCTGATGACCCACTTGGGTTCGGGCATCTGCTCGTAGGTGCGTTGCAGGACGGGGAGCATTTTGGCAGCAATGCGCCCGGCGACGATGAGCAGGTCGGCCTGGCGGGGGCTGAAGCGCATGACCTCGGCACCGAAGCGGGCGAGGTCGAAGCGGCTACAGGCGGTGGCCATGAGCTCGATGCCGCAGCAGGCGGTGGCGAAGGGCATGGGCCACAGGCTGGACCTGCGGGCCCAGTTGATGACGTGGCGCAGCTGCGTGGTGACAAATCCGTCGGCGGGGAGAGCGGCTTCTAGACCCATGGCTGAGTATACGGCGGGCGGAGCGGGGTGGATGCGGGGGCGTGTCGGCAGCAGGCCTTTTTCGGCAGCCCGACCGTTCAGCAGCCCGAGGGAGGGCCGGCTTTGGTGCGTGGGTCACGGTTGGCCGTGCTTGTGGTATGCCCTCGGGCTGCGGATGCTTCGGGCTGCCGACTCGCCTACACCCGCGGGTCGCTCTGAGCGAGCTCCGCGATTGCGTCGGCGTATTCGGCTCGCAGCGGGTCCACCACGTCTTTGATGAAGCGTTCGGTTTGTTCGACGCTGCGTCCGACGTATTTCATGGGGTCAAGGAGGCCCTCCCAGTCGAGCTCGGCGGCCAGGGGGCCGCCGCGGGCTTTGGACCAGAAGTTTTTGTCGGCACGCAGGCGATCGAGGAGGTCGTTGTCGAGGCCTTCGCTCTTGACGCGCAGCCCTGCGGCCTGGGCGTGGACGCGGATGAGTTCGTGGTAGTGCTGGCGGTCGCCCCCGAGTTTGACGCAGGCCATCATGATGTTCTCGGTGGCCATAAAGGGCAGTTCGGCCATGAGGTTCTTGCGGACCATGGCTTCGTGAACGATGAGGCCGCTGGCGACATTGTGCATGAGGTCGAGCGCCCCGTCGAGGGCGAGGAAGGCCTCTGGGAGGCTGAGTCGCCGGTTGCTGGAGTCGTCGAGCGTGCGCTCCAGCCACTGAGTGGCGGCGGTGTCGTAGGCGTTGCCCACCAGGTTCATGACGAAGCGGGCCAGCCCACAGATGCGCTCGCAGCGCATGGGGTTGCGCTTGTAGGGCATCGCGGATGAGCCAATTTGCTTGTCTTCGAAGGGCTCGTCGAGCTCCTTGCGGTTGGAGAGGAGGCGGATGTCGGTGGCGATTTTGTGGAGGACGGAGGCGACGGAGGCGAGGCGAGAGAGCACGATGGTGTCATGCACGCGAGGATACGTCTGGCCAGTGAGTTGATACATGTCGTGCCAGTCGGAGTCATTTTCGAACACGGACTTCATGAACCGCGACTCGAGCTCGTCCACCTTCGACGCGTCGCCGCCAAAGAGCGCCAGAAACGAGGCTTGTGTGCCTGTAGCGCCCTTCAGCCCGCGTCCCGCAGCAATCAGCTTCGACGAGCGTTCTCCCAAGTTTGAATGAGTTAAATCGAGCTCGTATGCCCACTGAACCGCGCGTCGTCCCACGGTGAGTGGCTGCGCCGGCTGATAGTGCGTGAAGCCCAGCGTGGGCAAATGTCGATGGGCGCGCGCAAAATCGCCTAAGGAGATAACAGCACGATCAAGTTTGCTTCCCACGAGATACAGAGATTCCCGCAGAATCAGCAAATCCGCATTGCACACTACATCCTGGCTCGTCATCCCCAGGTGAATGATCCCCTTGGCCTTAGGGCAGGCGTCGCCCAGAGCGTGGACGTGGGCCATCACGTCGTGGCGGAGGTCGCGTTCGTACTTCTCGGCGAGGCGGATTTCGTCGTCGGTGATGCCTCGTTCGACGACGGCGCGGAGTTCTTCGACTTGTTCTTTGGTGATGAGTTCCCGTCTGTCAGAGCCCCCGGCGGCAGCCGGGGGTGCGGCTGACACCCCGCGCGCCGTCCCCTCGCCCAACCCTCGACTTCCGTCGGGGGCGCTGACGGAGCCGATCTCGTGCTGGGCCTCGGCGACTGCTAGCCAGATTCGCCGCCAGGTGTTGAACTTGTGGCGCTGCGACCACAGGCGCAGCATCTCCTGGCTGGCGTTGCGGCTGGCGAGGGGGGAGACGTAGGTGTCGTATGGGCTGGGGCTGGTCATCGCGTGCGGCACTCGGGGCGGCCACCGGGCCATTGGCCGCGGGGTGAGGTCAAAGTTCGGTTCGGGCCATTCTAGCGGCGGCTGCATGGACGCAGGCGTGCCACTACCCTCTCCCCTTATGCCATGGCTATCTCCACATGATCTGTCGATGCGCTGGCGGCGCCGCCTTTGGATCGCTTCGGGGTTACTCCTGGGGCTGATTGTGGTGTCGCTCAGTGATCGGTGGCTTTTCTTCCAGCTTCGCTCGGCGAATCTCTCCAGGCTCGAGGGGAAGGACTGGTACCGGATGCTCCGGGTGATGGGCTATCTGCCCACCTGGCTGTGCATCGGGGGGGCGGTGCTGGGGGCGGACTGGGTCCGCAGGCAACGCCTGCCCGAAGCGGGCGCCCGAAGCGCGACCGGGCTGGTTGGCAGTCCATGGTGGAGCCGCGGGGTGTTGTTGATGCTGTCGCCTTCGCTGGGGGGGTTGGCGGCGGAGGTGCTGAAGATGGTTTTTGGCCGGCGAAGACCGATCAACAATGGAGGCGTGGAGGGGGCGTACGTGTGGGATGGGCCGACGGCGATTTTGGGGCATCATGACGGGGGATATGGGTTGCCCAGCAGTCATGGGGGCGTGGCGTTGGCCGCGGCGTTCATCGTGTGGAGGCTGTGGCCCGGGGCGGGCCCGTTGGCGCTGGCGGTGGCGCTAGGGTGCGGGTGGACCAGAACCTTGGCGGGGGCGCACTTTGTGAGTGATATCTACGTGGCGGGGATCGTGAGCTACGCTGTGACAGCGTGGCTGTGGGCCATGCACACGCGGGAGAGATAGGAAAAGTCGCGGGCAGAATGAAGGGGTTTTGGTAGAGTTGGAGGCGTCCCGGGCTGGAAGGCCGGGCCGCGGGATCACGAAGGGCGAAGACGCTGCGAATGAGCCTGCTGGACCGATACATCGCGCGTCAGTATCTCGTGAACATTGTCACGCTGTTCGCGATTTTGTTCACGATCATCGTGGCGGTGGACTTTTCGCTCAACTTTGACGAGTTCAGCGAGAAGGCCCCGAGGTTTTTGGCGTCGTGGGGGTGGCGTGAGAACCAGGCGACGCGGCTGGTGGCGGCTGCGGCCTTGGCCTTGGACCTGTGGTGGCCCCGGCTTTTCCAGCTTTTCAACTACATGTCGGGGCTGATCTTGGTAGGGGCGATGGGGTTCACCTGCTCGCAAATGGTCAAGCATCGGGAGTTTGTGGCGATCCTGGCCGGGGGGCTGAGCTTGCACCGCATCGCCCGCCCCGTGCTGGTGGTCGGGGTGCTCATGACGTGCCTGCAGGTGGCGAACACCGAGTTTCTGCTCCCCCAGATTGCGCCGTTGCTCATGCGGGACAAGTCCGAGGCGGGGGAGCGAACCCTGGCGGCGCAGAAGCTGCCCCTGACGGTGGACGCGACGGGCCGCCTTTGGTTTGCCAGCCGATTTGACGCGACCACGGGGGAGTTGTTTGGGCTTTGGATTTGGGAGCGGGACGCCCAAGGGTTGCTGACCCGGCGGATCACGGCGAGCAGCGCCCGGTACGCGGATGGAGCGTGGCAGCTTGAGGGGGGCGTCGCGGACCTCCGCCGGGGCAACGACGACCAGATGGAGCCGATGGCCCCTACGCCGGTGGCCAGCATCTCTAGCGAGCTGGACCCCACGAACCTGCGGATCAAGCGGTTTCAGGGGTATGGCCAGAACTTGTCAACGACGCAGGTGTCGGGGCTGATCTCGCGGATTTCCGCCCAGCCCCAGCCCTCGGCGAATCAGCTGGAGTCGCTGGACCGGATTCGGTATGGCCGGATTGCCGCGGCGGCGTGCAACGTGCTCACGCTGCTGGTGTGCCTGCCATTTTTCGTGCGGCGCGAGCCGGCGAACATGGTCACGCAGAGCCTTTTGTGCGCGCCGGTGGCATTGGGGTCGCTGGTGGGCGGGTTGCTGGTCACGACCGCGGCCTTGCCGGGCTTGCCTCCGGCGCTGGGCGTCTTTGTGCCGGTGATGATCCTGCTGCCTTTGAGCATCGCGTCGCTGACGAGCATCAAGAGCTGAGCGGGTGGAGGGGTGGGGGATGGGTGATTCCCCCGGTGGGCGGCCCAATGGGCTTTGTGAGCGGAGGGTTGGTACACTGAGGCCATGGCATCAGTCGTCTTTTACTTTCAGGTCCACCAGCCCCATCGCCTGCGTCGCTATTCGGTCTTTGATTCGGACCCGTTTTATTTCGACGACGCCAAGAACGCTGAGATCTGCCGCAAGGTGGCGGACAAGTGCTATCGCCCCGCGACCCAGGCGATTTTGGACCTGGTGAGGCGGCACAAGGGCAACTTCCGCGTCAGCTACGCGATCACGGGGACGGTGCTGGACCAGATGGAGCGCTGGTGCCCGGATGTGATCGTGCTCTTCCAGGAGTTGGCCCGGAGCGGGTGCTGCGAGTTTGTGGGCGAGACGTATTTCCACAGCCTGAGCGCGTTGTACTCCCGTCAGGAGTTCAATGACCAGGTGGAGATGCACACCAAGAAGATCGAGTGGCTCTTTGGGCAGACGCCGCAGGTTTTCCGGAACACCGAGCTCATCTACAACAATGATCTGGCATGGCACGTGAGCCAGATGAAGGATGCGTCGGGGAATCGCCGTTTCAAGGGCATGCTGTGCGAGGGCGTGGATCGCCTGCTGGGGCATCGCTCGCCGACGTTCATGTACCAGCCCCCGGGCAAACCAACCGGGCGCGATGAGAAGCCCTTTGGGCTGCTGCTCAAGAACTATCGCCTCAGCGACGATATCGCCTTTCGGTTTTCCAACCGGGGGTGGAGCGAGTGGCCCCTGACGGCAGAGAAGTTCGCCCAGTGGGTGAACAACATCAACGGCAACGGGTACCTGTGCAACCTATTCATGGACTACGAGACCTTTGGCGAGCATCAGTGGGCCGACACCGGGATTTTTCAGTTCCTGTCCAGCATGCCCGAAAAGGTCTTCGATGTGGCCCCCGGGCAAAATCACTTCATCACGCCCAGCATGGCGATTGACCAGTTTGCCGCCAGCGATGAGTACGACGTGCACGACTATGTCTCGTGGGCCGACACCGAACGCGACCTCTCGGCGTGGCGCCAGAACGCCATGCAGTTCAACGCCTTGGACGAGACGTACCGGCTGGAGAAGCCCATCAAGGATCGCCTGGCCGCGGCCATCCGGGCTGGCGACGCGGACGAGAAGGCGCACGCCGAGCATCTGCTCAACGACTGGCGCAAGCTGACCACCAGCGACCACTTCTACTACATGTGTACCAAATACTTCGCCGACGGCGATGTGCACAAGTACTTCAACCCCTACGACTCCCCCTACGACTCGTACATCAACTTCATGAACGTGCTGGACAACGTTCGTCAGCGCCTGGCCAGCGAAGCGGTCAGCGCCGGCTAAACTTGGGTCATGGGTAGCATTCGGTCGATCGTGCTGGGCGCTGGGGCCTGCTTGGGGTTGGGGCTGAGTGGGTGTCAGAGCGGGCCCACGA
>JAKFUN010000073.1 GCA_021732675.1 Phycisphaerales bacterium | reverse complement strand
CCCGGGCAGAGCCGCCCCCGCGACGACGAAGTAGACGAACTGCTCCGCTCCATGGAAGACGACATGGGCGACCAACCCAGGGGCGGACCTCCGCGAGGCCCCGCCGGACCCCAACGTGGCCCGGGCGGGCCCTCGGGCGGCCCGTCAGGAGGCCCGGGTGGGCCTGGCGGATCGAGGCGACGTCGTCGCCGTGGCGGCGGTGGTGGTGGTGGTGGCCCGCGTGGCCCCGGCGCCGGGCCTTCCGGCCCTACGGCCCCCGGCGCACCCTAACTCCTCGCTGGGCTTTGGTTCCTGCGGGGTCTGCCTCGCGTGCTCCATCTACAATCCCCGCTTGGCAAACGCGGTGGAAACCTCGTGGCAGAAGATCCAATCTGGCAACGCCAAAGAGGGGCTAGCGCTGCTGCGCAGGCACCTCGCGATCCGACCTCGCGATGCTGATGCATGGCTGGCGCTGGCCCACGCGGGGCTGCTGGCGGGCGATCTTGCAGGGTGCATCGCCGCCGCCGAGCGCGCACGGGTGCTCCTGCCCGGGCGGCCCGAGCCATTGATGATGTTGGGAGGGGCCCGGCTCGCCATGGGCGACACAGCCGGCGCTCGCGCGTTCGAGCAGGCCATCGCGCTTGACCCACATTCGCCGGCACCCTTTCGCGCCTGGGGCGACGCGCTGATTCGGACCTTTCGCCAGGATGAAGCCGCCCTCGTGCTGCGCGAAGGGGTGCGAATCCTGGGCGACGATCCGGCTTTGCTCCTCTCACTCTCCTATGCGCTCAATGTCGCGGGCGGGGCGAGCCCTCAAGAAGAACGAGCATGGCACCAGCGCCTGGCGATGGCCTCCGGGGGTGGGCAGGTCCGACCGGGCGGCTCTCGAACCGGCGAATCGGGCCGCCCGCTGCGGGTGGCGATCCTCTCCGCGGACTTCCGTGAGCACTCCTGCGCGTTTTTTCTGCTGGCCCCGCTCAAAGCGATCGATCCGGCACGGGTGGCTCTCTTTCTTTATTCAACCACTCGCCAGCCCGATTCCTACACCGAGCGCTTCCAGACTCTGGGAACCTGGCGCGACTGCGGGCGATTGAGCGTCGAGCAAGTAGTCTCCCAGGCCCGCGCCGACGCCATCGATCTCCTGATCGATGCCAGCGGGTGGACGGTCGCGTCGCACATCCCCGCGTTGGCGGCTCGCCTGGCCCCCGTGCAAGTGAGCTACCTCGGATACCCCGCGACCACCGGCCTGACCACCATGGACTTCCGAATTGTCGACGCCACGACCGACCCGCATGGGAGCGACGCCGACTGCACCGAGCGCCTACTTCGCCTTGCAGGGTGCTTCGTGTGCTTTTCGCCTGAGACAGATTGGCCTACCCCGGCGCTCACGCCCTTTCAGCGCGGGGTCGGCCCCCCGGTCTTTGGCTCGTTCAACAACGCCGCCAAGATCTCGCCCGGCGTGGTCGCCCTGTGGTCGAGGCTGCTGAGGCAGACGCCCGGGTCCAGGTTGCTGCTGAAGGCCGCGGGGTTCCAAGGGGCGTACGGCGAGCGACTGCGCGAGCGATTCGTGAGCGCGGGCGTGGAGGCAGCTCGAATCGAGTTCGCCGATTTTTCGCCCACGACCGCCGAGCACATGAGGCTCTATTCCCGGGTAGACGTCGCCCTTGATCCCTTCCCCTACAACGGCACCACCACCACCTGCGAGGCGCTGTGGATGGGCGTGCCCGTAGTCAGCCTTACCGGCGACCGGCACCGGGCCCGCGTGGGTGCCTCGTTGCTAGCCAGCGTGGGACGCCAAACCTGGCTCGCGGAAGATGACAACCACTACGTGGACCTGGCCAGCGGGCTCGTGGCCAAACCCGCCGGCCTGGAGGCCTTGCGCGTCGGAGCGGGCGGGGAAGCAAGTGGGGGGCTGCGGGCGCAGATCCAGTCTTCGCCGTTATGCGACGCCCCGAGCTTTGCAAGACAATTCGAAGCCGCCCTGGCCGCCGCGTGGCAGCGCGAACCCTCAACAGAGCTCTAGCCTCTCCGCCGGACTCCACGCGCAGGCTCCCCGCCCCACCAATAGAACCGCACCAAAAAAGACCACGCCGCCCTTTCGAGGCGGCGCGGCGAGGGTTTCAGATTGTCACCGATTTCTCACCGGCGAGACGCACACTCACGCCCGCTTGCGACGGGTCACGAGAAGCCCGCCCAAACCCGCCAGCGCCAAAGCGCCCGGGGCCGGAACAACTTCGGTGTTGCCCGTGAACGACGCATTCGCCTGGAAGCTCTTGAACGTGCCGTCCGGGTTCAGGAAGCTGCTGGGGCTGATGCTCGTGAGCGTGAAGACCGCCTCGGTGGGGTCCGTGAAGGTCGTGCCCGGAGCGAGGTACGCCGACAGGGCCGGACCCGACACATACGAGAACGAAGGGTCGCTGAAGAGGAGCGAGTTGGTGTTGCCGATGCGGACGTACGTCCCCAGATCCGCGATGCCCGTAAGAATGTTCGTGCGGACCTCGTTCGAGAAGTCATAGATGGTGAACGAGCCGGTCACCGGGGCCTGGGTCACGCCCCCGGCCGTCGAGGCGGCCCCGAGCGAGAGGTTCATCTCCAGCCGGGCATTCTGAAAGACCACACTCCCAAACCCAACGTCGGTCCCGTCCACCAGAAACTGAATCTGGGCCGACTGGTCGTACGTCAGGTTCGCCACGCCTGCTTCCTGAGCGTTGGCGGTGCTGGTGAGCTGACGGCCCGGAATCGGGTCGGCAAAGCTGAACGCAATCCCGGCTTGGGCAGCGCCAGCAAGGCTCAACGTCGCAACCGCGGCGGCAATACAGATCTTCGTCATGTTCTTCTCTCCCTCTCTTCGTGGCAACTGTGACGGTGCGTCATGCACCGCACGGAACAACGCGGAAGGTCCTGCTCCGACGCATCAGGCGATTCTCCCGCGGCACCCTCAGCATGCGCCACAAACCGGGGCAAGGCTCCCCCGGGCACAAAAAACTCTGCAATTCCAGCATGATTTTGACTTATCTGGAACCAGCGCCCGCCCGAGAACCGGGCCGGGTCAGCCGGTAACCATCTCGCCCGTCAGCCACAGCGGGCCAGCCCCGGTCACCAACGTCGGCACGATTTGCCCCACCAGTTGCGCCGGGTCCCGCCCGGCCGGCGCGTCAATCAACATGATCAGGTCACCGTCGGTCCGGGCGGAAAGCTGCGAATCCGCGGCCGAATCGCCAACCTCTCGGCTGCGCCCGCCCACCGTGAGCGATACGGCCCCCGGGGCTTTGGCTCGCTGCTTTCTCGCACGCGGGGAAAACCCCTCGACAAAGACCTCAAATCGGCGTCCGATCTGCTCGCGACCGATCTCGTCGCAGATCCGGTTCTGCTCGGCCAGAAGCTGGTTGTTGCGGGATCGTTTTACATCCTCGGGAACATCGTCCGAAAACTTGTCGATCGCCACCGTCCCCGGACGAGGCGAGTACTTGAAGATGAACGAGTTTTTGTACCGGGCCTTGCGCAGCAGCCAAAGTGACGCTTCAAAGTCCTCGTCTGTCTCGGTGGGGAAGCCCACGATGAAGTCCCCCGAGATCATCAAGGGCCGCCCGATCTCGGGCTGATCCAAGAACCCGCGGGCCCGGTCCAGAAACTCCAGATACTCCCCGACCTCGTACCCCCGGTTCATGAGCTTGAGCAAGCGGTCCGAGCCCGTCTGCGCCGGCACATGCAGGTACCGGCAGATCCGCGGGTGATCGCGGATGACCTCCAGCACGTCATCCCCAAAATCGCGAGGGTAGCTCGTCACAAACCGCAGTCGCTTGATCGACGGCACCTCGTCGTGGATGCGGCGCAAGAGATCCGCAAACGTGGTCACGTTGCTCCCCGCAAAGGGGTCGCGGCGGTGCCCGCCCTGATAGCTCCGGCCTTTTTGGGGCTGGATCACCCCCCCGATGGTGACCGCCGCCCCGTGCTCGAAGCGATAGTGGTTCACCGTCTGCCCCAGCAAGGTGACCTCGATCACCCCCGAATCCGCCAAGAGCTTGCACTCGTCGATAATGTGCTCGGGAGGGCGATGCACCTCTGCCCCGCGCGTGAACGGCACCACGCAGTATGTGCAGAACTTGTTGCACCCGCGGGTGATGCGGACATACGCGGTTTTCTTGGATTTCCCCGCATCGTCTACCCCGACGAACGTGGATCGCGAGAGGTCGAGCAGCTCCAGCGAATCCTGAGCCGCGGCCAACGTGGCGCTCCGCCGCGACGTGCTCCCCTGCAGAGCCGATTGCCAGGCCGAGACCTCGTCGGGTTCGTCGACCGAGGCATCGGCGATCAGGCTCTCGCGGGTGCGCACCGCGTTGTCCAGCAGCGTCGGAAGCTTGTCGAGCTCGCCCGGCCCGCACATCACGTCCACCACCGGCATGCGTTTCATGAGGGCGCTGCCGTCACGCTCGGCCATGCACCCCAGCACCCCTACAACCAGTCCGGGCCTTTCGGCCTTCGCAGCCTTGAGCTCGCCCAGGCGCGACCAGACCTTCTGTTCGGCGTGTTCACGCACCGAGCATGTGTTGTAGAGCACGACGTCGGCGTTGGAGGCGTCCCGCGTAAAGGCGTAGCCCAGGGCGCGAAGCTGCCCCTCCACGAGTTCGCTGTCGAGCTCGTTCATCTGGCAGCCGAAGGTTTCGAGATAGACGGTGCGTGGCATGGGGTGTGCAGATTGTACGCGCGGGGCTGGTATTTCCTAGACTGACCTCTGGATGCTTAGAGGACTTTCATTGGCGGGCAAGTGCCTCGTGCTCTTCGGAGCCGCGGTCGTCCTCATCGTGCTTGCCGCGTTGTGGGCTGGGTGGTTGCGCATGTCCACGCTGGTGGACGAAGGCCAGCTCGAGGTTCATCGCCAGCTCGTGGACGGGTGGGAGCGTCTGGACGACCAGGAACGCTCCCAAACCCCCCAGGCTTTTCGCTTCCAGGTCGTCCCGCAAATCGGCAGGCGGGTGGAGCACAACGGCGTCAGCGCGACCCGCTGGACGCTGGAGCAGGCGGCGGTCGCCGCCAAGGGCGACGACTTTCTGGACCGGGCCCGCAAGCGCCTTGCCTCCAGCACCGACCGACTGGACTTTCAGGAGGCTCGCTGGTCCGGCACGACCCGGGAGTACTTCTACGCCAAGGCGGTGCGCGCCAGCGGCACCGACCGCTTGCAGGGAATCATCGTGCTGGAGCGGCGCTCCATCCAAGCCACCCGCCTGGTCGTGACCAACTTGGTTTACCTTTTTCTGGCGGGCGGGCTGGTGCTCATCCTCGCGCTGCTGGTCTTCTACATCATCACCAAACGCGTGATCCTCGCCCCGATGCTGGCGCTCAAGACCACTGCCGAGCGAGTGCGCGAGGGGAACCTCGCGATCCGCTCCGACCTGGAAACCGGGGACGAGTTCCAGGAACTCTCCGAGACCTTCAACAGCATGCTGGGCGACCTGCAAAGTTCGCAAGAACGCCTCCGGTCCATCAACAACGCCATGGACGTCAAGCTCCACGAACTCACCGAGAGCAACCAAGCCCTCTACCAGGCAGCCAAGGTCAAAGGCGATTTTCTGGCCAGCGTCAGCCACGAACTCCGCACGCCCCTCAACTCGATCAACGGGTTTGCAGAGCTCTTGCTGGAGCAGGCCCGCAGCGAGCTGACGCTGGCAGAGGTCCCCCCCAGCGTCCCCAAGCGGGCCCGGTACCTCGAGAACATTCTCACCGCCGGACGCGGGCTCTTGGCGCTCATCAACTCGCTGCTGGAGATGGCCCGCATCGAGGCGGGGCGGGTCGAGCTTCGTCTCGAAAAAATGAACTTGCGCGACGCCTGCGAGGGGTTGGTCGGGCTCATTTCTCCCCTCGCCGACAAGAAGGGGATTTTGCTCTCCCTCGAGGTCAGCGACGACGCCCCGGTCATCGTCACCGACGCCAAAAAGTTCCAACAGGTGCTCTTCAACTTCCTCAGCAACGCCGTGAAGTTCACCATCGCCGAGGATCGGGCCGGGCGAAAGCCCAAGATCACCCTGCGGGCAGAGCGCCTTGTCGCCTCCGGCCCGGGGGCCGAGGAGCGCGTGCGGGTGAGCGTGATCGACAACGGCCCGGGCATCGCCCCCGAGGAGCAAGCCAAGATCTTCGAGAAGTTCTATCAGATGGACGGCGGACACACCCGCGAGCACACCGGCACCGGCCTGGGCCTCTCGATCTCCAAAGAGCTCGCGGGCATTCTGGGGGGCGAGATTCAAGTCCTCAGCGAAGTGGGGCGAGGCTCGATGTTC
>JAKFUN010000067.1 GCA_021732675.1 Phycisphaerales bacterium | reverse complement strand
GTCTTTGAGCTGGCCGGGGTACATCGCAAGTTGGACGCGACCCGGCTGGAGCTGCTGAAAGCAGCAACGCAGCGCAAGGCGGTAGAAAGTCTGCGGGAACGCCGATATGAGGAATGGCGCGAAGATCAGAAACGCCGCGAGGCGGCGGCCTTGGATGAGTTGAATGTGACGCGTGCCGGGCGGCACGAGGAGCTGGCGTGAAGACGGTGCTGAACATCATCGTGGTGCTGGCCATCGCCAACTTGTTGGCGATCGGCGGATTTGTCGGCTGGCTCAAGTCGTCGGATCGTCTCAGCATGGAGCGGGCCTCTCAGATCCGCAAGCTCCTGTCCAAGACAATCGCTGACGAGAAGGCTGAGGAGCAGGCGGCGGCGGCCAAGGTCGTCGCCGACAAGAAGGCGGCGGAGGAAGCCACCCGCGCCAATCGCCCCCCTCTGACGGCCGAGGAACGCCTGGCGGCCCGCGTTGAGGCGACGAAACTCGACGAAGAGCGTGTGAACCGTCTGCGGCGCGAGGTGGAGGACCTGCAGCGCGGGCTCGCGTCGGAGCGGTCAGCGATCGACAAAGACAAGAGCGAGTTTGCCGCCCAGAAAAAGACCTTCGAAGATTCGGTAAAGTCCACTCGGCTGGCGCAGACCGATGCGCAGTTTCAGAAGAGCCTGACGGTGCTGACAACGCTCAAGCCGGCCCAGGCTGCGACGATGTTGCAGCAACTTATCAGCTCCGGCCAGGCGAGCTTCGCGCCGGTGGGTGATGCCGGGGGCGGGGGGAACGGGCCGCTGATTGCGAACGGGGCTCCGTCTGCGCCAAACCCCTCGCCATCACCAAGCCCACCAGGCCAGGTGGGCATGACGGACGCGTTGCGTTATTTGGACGCGATGGATGATCGGCCGCGCGGGAAGATCATCGCCGAGATCGTGAAGACGGATCCGAAGCTGGCAACCCAGTTGCTGGAGCACTTGCGCACGCGTGGGGAGAGCCCCCGAGCTGCGCCGAGTGCTCCTTGATGCCCATCACGATCGCCGCCGATTCCAGTTCACCGACCGCTGCAACGACGAAGGCTCGCGCCAAGGGGCTTGCCGATTCGTTTGATGAGGCATTGGGGTTGGCGGTGGGGCAGGCGTCGGATCCGGGGGTTATTTCGGGGCGAAACGCGACATCGGGCACGACGCAGAACCCGCGCTCTCAGGCGCAAGAGGGTGGCCCGACGCGCAAACCTCGCGATGCGAAGCAGCAGGATTTGACTCAGATCAGCGTTGCGGAGCTGTCGGCGATTCCGACGGCGGGAGCCGCGGCGAGCGAGGAACTCAAGTCGCCGGGCTCGGACGAACCATTGGAAGAGGAATCCGCGCCGGCCGCGGCTCGCAACGAACGATCCAAAGCCCAGGGCGCCGCGGGGCGGAACGAGGTGCCAGCCGAATCGCGCGAGGAGCCCGAGGCTGAGAAGGCGTCCGGGGCCGAGCCACCCGCGCCGTCAGTGCGGGACGGGCCCAAAGATTCAGAGCGAGCGCCCGCGACCGATGCCCCAGACGCGTCCGATGGTGCGACCGAGATCGCGCCCGGGGGGCCTCAAAAGCCGTCTCCTACGACATCGAGCCCGGGCACCACGCAAAGCGTCGCTGGCGTCGCGCCGGTGGCGCAGGCGCCGTCTAGCGGCGCACCCGCAGAGGGGAGCGCCCCGGGCGCTCAAGCGACCGGAGAGGTGAAAACCATCACGGGGGCGAAGTCGAAGGCACTGTTGGCGTCGTTGGAGTCTTCGGCGCGCGGGAAGTTCGTGGTGGAGGACGATGAGCCCGTGACCCAGGTCACGCAAGGATTGACGTTGGCACTGCGCCAGGGCGGCAAGGCGACGTTGCGACTCAACCCCGAATCGCTGGGTGAGCTCACGATACACCTGAAGGTGCAAGGGGAGTCGGTGTCGGCGCGGATCGAGCCGACCACTGAGTCGGCACGCCACTTGCTGGAAACAAAGTCGCATGAACTGTGGGCCGCGCTGGAAGCGCGGGGTTTGAGCGTGGAACGCATCGAGATCGACGGCTCGCGTATTGGTCAACAGCTTGGGGCTTCATCGCAGGACGCGAATCAAGCCCCGAACCAAAGACCCAAGGGCGAGCCAAACCGGCGCGGCACCGGGGCGGAGCCCCGCGCGATCGACACGGACTCCTTCGACTCCATCACGGTCCCCAGCGGCCTGGATGGCGTGTGGAGGAGCACCCCGGGGCATCGCCTGCGTCTTGACGCCTTGGCCTGATCGCTCGCTCCGAGCGATGGGCCTGTGAGGTTCCACCCATGTCCAACGTCAGCAGCGTGAGTTCCAGCACATCCACTTCCAGCAGCAAGAGCGGCTTTAGCGCGCTTTCTTCGCAGGATTTCACCAAGATCATCCTGCAGGAGTTGTCGCGCCAGGACCCGCTCAACACCAGCGACACCAGCCAGCTCATCCAACAGCTCTCGGGGATCCGGTCGATCCAGTCCAACAGCGACCTCTCCGAGAAGCTCGACGACCTCATCGCCAACGACGACTTCAACAGCGCGTCGGGCCTGATCGGCAAAAAGGTTTCGGGCATCACCGACGAGAACAAGCGTTCCGAGGGGATCGTCAGGAGCGTCTCGCGCACCAGCAGCGGGTCGGTCGTGACACTCGCCGATGGCGGACGCATCTCCATCTCCAACCTCGATCAGGTGCAGCTCGCGGACGTGACGGGGGGGAACCCTTGAGCATCGACCCGGTTCAACTTCTCAAAGTCCTCGGCTCGTCGGGCGGGGCCAAGAGCGTCCAGGCGGGCGCGGGGTCTTCCATCTCCGGCCAGAGTTTCGAGACGCTGTTGCAGCAGGCCCAGGGGGGCCAGCTCAGCAGCGGGCAACCAGTGAAGATCGCGTCGGGGGTGGACCTGAGCTTGAGCGATGAGCAGCAGGCCGAACTGAACGCGGCCGCCGACAAGGCGCAGCTGCAAGGCGCCCAGTCGGCGCTGGTGCTGGTGGGCGACAAGGCGTATTCGCTGGACGTCGCAACGCGGACCATCACCGGGAGCGCGAACCCCGACCAGGGCGTGATCAGCGGATTCGACACGGCGATCACGCTGAACTCGAAGGCGTCGGGCGGGGGAAATCTGCTGGCGGGGGGCACGCGCTTGCTGAGCCAGTTGGCCGGGGCCAGCCCGCTGGGTTTGCTGTTGTAGTCGATCGCGCGGGGGACCTCGCGCGCCGGGAGCTGAAAGATGCCATCCACCACCGCGTTGTACACGGCGTTGTCGGGCCTGAGCGCCGCCAGCCGCGATATTGAAGTGATCGGCAACAACATCGCGAACGTGAACACCACGGCGTTCAAGTCCTCGCGTGTGGAGTTCTCAACGATCTATTCGCGCACGATCTCCGCGGGCACCGCGCCCGGGACCAACACCGGCGGGACCAACCCGTATCAGATCGGGCTGGGGGTGAACTCGGCAGGGACGCTGCGCAACACCACCCCGGGCTCGATCTCGAGCTCGGGGGACAGCCGCGATCTGGCGGTAGACGGCAAAGGCTACTTCGTCGTGAATCGCGGGGCGAATCAGTACTACACCCGTGCCGGATCGTTTCGCTCCAACGCCACTCAGCAATTGACGACGGTGAGCGGCGAGCGGGTCCAGGGGTTCGGCGTCGACGCCGACTTCAACATCGTCCCCGGGCAGGTCAGCGACATCAAAATCCCCATCGGCTCGCTCACGATCGCCGAAGCCACCCGTAACATCGAGTTCAAGGGTAATCTCGACGCCCAAGGGTCCCTGCCCACGCGCGGGACATCGATCCGGCTCAATGGCACGAGTGGCACCGGACTCACGGCCCTCGCCGGGGCCACGCCCGCCCCCACGGCCCCCAACGTCTTGGAGAGCACCACGCGCCTGATCGACATCGCGGACGCGACCTCGGCCGGGGGAACGTCGGCGCTCTTCAGCACAGGCCAAACGCTGAACCTCTCTGGCGCGCAAAAGGGGGGCAAGATCCTCCCCAATGCGACGTACTCGATCACCGCCACCTCCACGGTCGCCGACATCAGCGCCTTCTTCACCCAGGCGCTGGGCATCAACACCACCAGCGGCAACAACCCCGACGGCACCACCCCCGGCGTCTCGCTTGATCCACTCACGGGGCAGCTCAACATCGTCGGCAATGTGGGCACCACCAACGATCTGGCGATCGAGCCCTCCGACATTCGCCTGACCAACGGGGCGGGCACGGTCGTCTCCAATCCCTTCAGCCCGGCCAAAACGGCGAGTGCCGACGGCGAATCCGTGCGGACCACATTCACCGCCATCGACTCGCTGGGCACCACCGTGGACCTGGACATCACGTTCGCGATCGAGTCGCGATCCAACGCGGGCACCACCTGGCGCTACTACATCGAAACCACCGACCCCAACGGGAATCAGGCGCAGGTCGCAACCGGCACACAGTCTTTCGACACCAAAGGCCAGCCCCTGAGCACCACCCCGGTCACAGTGACGCTGGATCGCGCCGGCACGGGCGCCATCACGCCCCAGCCCATCAGCATTAGTTTCGCCTCGGCCGAGGGGGGGCTCACCGCGCTGGACAACACCACCTCCAACTTCGCGGCTTCGTATCGCGATGGCTCCACCATCGGCACGCTCAGCGAGTATGGCGTCGGCTCTGACGGGGTGATCATCGGGGTCTTCAGCAACGGGCTCTCCCGAACGCTGGGGCAGGTGGCGCTGGCGACGTTCAACAACCAGGACGGGTTGGTGGATGTAGGCGACAACCTGTTTGCCGCCGGGCCCAACAGCGGCAGCGCGGTGGTGACCGATCCGGGAAACTTCGGCACCGGGGGCCTGGTGAGTGGGTCCCTGGAAAAGTCGAACGTGGATCTGAGCAACGAGTTTGTGCGTCTGGTTCAGGCCTCGACCGGATTCTCGGCGAGCTCGCGGATTATCAAGACCACCGATGATCTGTTGCAGCAGTTGTTGGTGTTGGGCCGCTAACTCGGGCTCAAGGGCGTGACAGGTTGGTCCGATCATGCTGTATAGCGTCGCGCGGGCGGGGCCGTTGTGGGCCGCGTGCGAATGCGCCTGGAGCAACGAATGGAAAGCCTGCTGATTCTGATGAAGCTCGTCGGGGTCGCGTGCCTGGGCGCCGGGGGCGCTTTGCTCGCGGCGCAGATGCTTCGGGTCGATCGCCTGTTCGTGTGGCTGAGCGCTCGCGATAGCTCGGGGCTCCGGCTCGTGAGCGCGGGCGTCGGGGTAGGGTGCCTGGCCATGGCCGTGGCGATCACGACGGGTGACCTTCGGGTAGATTTTTCCCGGCTTTGGGTCGGCATGGGGTTGTGGTTGATGATCGCGGCTCCGATGCTCGCGTGGCCACTGCTCATGTCGACTCGGTCTCAGGAAGAAGCCGAGGTGGCTGAGCCCTTGCCCAGCCGCGCCGAAGGGACTGGGGCCGACCAAAAGCGCCGAGCTGCGTAGGCACGCAGTCAGATAACCGCGATCTGCTTGGCTCTAGGCCGGGTGCGCCGTCGTGAGCAACGCGTTTGACCGCCCTCTGTGTGGGTCACGCTTGCGCTCACGCTGGTCCGGGTCGATATCTCCACCCGCCGGGGAACGCCCGGAATGGAGACGCCCACCATGTCGGACGCGAAGGAACATAAGGAAGCACCGAAGGAAGCACCCAAGGCCGACGCCGCCGCGGCTCCGGCCAAAAAGGGCCTGCCGGTCAAGGTAATCGGCATCGTCGCGGTACTCATGGCGCTGGAGGCCGCTGCGGTCTTTATGGTGGTGAAGGCGACCTCGCCGAAGCCGGCGGCTGCGGAGGAGGTGCACCTTGAGCACGCCGACCAGCACGACACCGAAGCCACGATCGAAATTCAACTGATCGAGGAGAAGTTTCAGAACCTGCAGACCGGCCGGGTCTGGATCTGGGACACCGACATCTACTTGAAGGTGAAGCAGAAGAACGAGGAGGCGGTGAACAAGGTGCTGGAGGGGAAGAGCGCGGAGGTGAAGGAGGGGGTGGCGATGATCTTCCGCCGCGCCCAGCACAGTCAGTTGAAGGAGCCAGGGTTGGAGACGATCAACCGGCAGCTGACGGCGTATATGAACCTGGTGATCGGCAAGGACCCGGACGGGAAGGAGCGGATCGAGAAGATCTTCATCCCCAAGTGTCGCGGGTTCCCGGCGGATTGAGATGGTCGACGCATCGGCGGTTTCTGCGCGTCGTGCCGAAACAACGCAGGTTTATCGGACATGTCGGCAGCAGTTGCCGAAAGTTGTGGCCATTCTTGCCGGGTCGCGCCGATGAATGGTGCGCGAGTCGGCACACTGGGCCTGGAGGGCTCAAGACGGCTCGCGCGTTGTGCGAGGTGGCCAGGATGGCCGACGAACCAGCCGC
>JAKFUN010000185.1 GCA_021732675.1 Phycisphaerales bacterium | reverse complement strand
GCCACTGTGCCCGGGCCCCTTCGTCGCCCGCTTCGAGGGCCGCTTCGACTTGCTCGCGCGTCTCCATGATCGACGGCAAGAACCCCGCCGGCAGCGAGCCGGGCGGCACTCCCGGCGTTCCGCCGATCGCCCCCAGCACCTCGTGCGCCCGCCGCTCCGGGCTCAGCAGCGTCGCACGGGCCTTATTGAGCGCCGCCGCCTTGATCTCGTCCCCTTCCGAGCTATCCGGGTGGAGCGAGGCGACTTGCCGCAAATAGGCCCGCTCAATCGCCGGCGGCGCCACATCAAACGAAGGCTTCAGACCCAGGATCTCAAAGGCATTGCTCATGATTGCGGCTTCGTGTTTTCCAGCACTTGCTGGGCGGTCCGGCGAACCATATCCGGCTCCCGCCCGTCGGCGGCGATCTCCCGCACCCGGGCGAGCAGCCCCGCATCCGGCCCTTGCGACAACGAATTGCCTGCGACGATCAACGCGTTGCGCTTCATCATCTCCAAGGTCGCCCGCTTCATGGCCGATGACTCAAACGCCCCCCGGCGGCTCGTCTCATCCCACCCCAGCACCTCCAACAGGCTCAAACTCCGCAGCTTGGGCGCATACGCCCCGTGAGGCGAAGCCCCCGCCGACCCCTCCCGCGCCGAGTTGTGGGGGCAAACCTCCTGGCATATGTCGCAGCCAAAGACCCAGTCGCGCAGGCCCGCGTGCAGCTCGGGGGCGATCGCATCGCGATGCTCAATGGTGAGGTACGACACGCAGCGCGAGCCGTTCACGCTGTAGGGCGTGATGGCCTGCGTCGGGCACGCGTCGATACAGCGGGTGCACGAGCCGCAGGCGTCCTCAACGCGATCCTCCGGTTTCGTCGTCACCAGCTCCAGCGTCGTCGCGACCACGCCCAGCAGGAAGTAACTCCCCTGCCGTGGATGAATCACCATGGTGTTTTTTGCCTGCCACCCAAGCCCGGCCAGCACCGCCAGCTCGCGCTCCATGATCGGCACCGTATCGACGCACGTGCGAAACTCGCTCCCGGGAAACGCAAGCCGCAGCGCGTCGGCACAGGCGTGCAGCCGCCGCTTCATGACATCGTGATAGTTCCTCCCTCGCGCATATCGAGCCACCTTGCCGTGCCCCGCCTCGGGCGAATCTTCTTCTCCCCGAGGCGCGTACACATCCCCCACCACCACAAAGGCCCGGCACCCATCCAGCACCCGCCCGGGGTCGGTTCGCAGCTCTTCGTCCTGATCCAGATACGCCATCGTGCCGTGCTTGCCAGCCTCCAGCCATCCGCCCAGTTCGGCCGCCCACTGGCTGACCTGCACAGGGGCCACACCCGCCAACGCAAATCCCGCGCGGCGGACCGTCTCGAGCACCCGACCCGTGGTTTCCTGAGCGTTCACGGCCTCATACTACCCCAACCAAAAGGAAATCAAAGCAGCCATCCAGTCACGCGGCGTCCAGGTGTCAAGCCCTATCCTGCCCCAACTATGAACCCAGACGCCCCCTCCACTTCCGGCATGGTCACCGACCTTCACGGCAAGCTCGACTACGCCACCTACCTCCAGCTCCCCCGCGTCCTCTCCTCCCAGAAACCCCTCTCCACCCCTGAGCACCACGACGAACTCCTCTTCATCATCCAGCACCAAACCACCGAACTGTGGTTCAAGCTGATGGTCCATGAGCTCAAAGCCGCCCTCACCTACCTCCAGCAGGACAACCTCGATCCTTCGTTCAAAGTCCTGGCCCGCGTCAAGCACATTCAGACCCAGCTCCTCTCACAGTGGAGCGTGCTGGCAACGCTAACCCCCAGCGAATACGTGCAGTTCCGCCATGTGCTGGGGCCCGCCAGCGGGATCCAGTCCTACCAGAACCGCCAGATCGAGTACCTCATGGGCAACAAAGACCGCCGCATGCTCGCGGTCTTCAAGCACAACCCTGAGATCTACGCCCAGGTCGAAGCCTGCCTGAACATGCCGAGCGTCTACGACGAGTTTCTGCGATATCTCGCCCGGCGCGGGCTACCCATCCCCGCAGAAGTGCTCAATCGTGATGTCACCGAGCCCCACACGCCCCACCCGGGCATCACCGCCGCCCTCAAGCTCGTCTACGAAGAAACCACCAAGTACTGGGACGCCTACGAGCTGGCCGAGAAACTCGTCGACATCGACGAGGGCCACTCGCTCTGGCGCTATCGGCACGTGAAAGTCGTCGAACGGGTGATCGGCTTCAAGCGAGGCACGGGGGGCACCGCCGGCGTCCAGTACCTCAAGCAAATGGTCGACGACCGCCACTTCCCCGAACTCTGGGACGTACGCACCGAGATCAAGGAGCCGGGCAGGGCCTGAAGCCCACTTCCGCGGGCTCGCTCGCCCGGCTAAACTTCAACCATGGCCGCCACCACCCGCCAACTCGGCTCCTCTTGCGAAACTCACGGGTGGAAAATCGAGGTGCGCCCCGAGTTCTTGCCGGAGCAGAGCCGCGCGGATGCCGAGAAATACGTCTTCGGCTATCGCGTGCGCATCACCAACAACAGTCCCGCCCCCGCCACGCTGGTTTCGCGTCACTGGCTTATTGTCGATGCCGACGGCGAACTCCATGAGGTCGTTGGTGAGGGGGTCGTGGGCCACCAGCCCCGTCTGATGCCCGCGCAGCACTTTGACTATGAGAGCTTCTGCCCGCTTTCCACCCCCTGGGGCACGATGGAGGGCACCTACCTCATGCGCAGCGACGACGACCAGCAGTTCACGGTCAAGATCGGGCGGTTCTTCCTCGTCGCCCACGAGCACGTCAAATCATGACCGTCACCGTCAATGGCAACCCGATGGACCTCGAAGATGGCGTGACCGTGCGCCAGGTGATTGAGCGTCTGGGCTTGGCCAAGGCCGCCTGCGCGGCCGAAGTAAACAAAGCCCTCGTCCCCCGCCGCCAGCAAGAGACCCATCGCCTGACCAACGGCGACACGATCGAGGTCGTATCCTTGGTCGGGGGCGGCTGAACCGCTCCCCGGCTCGATGCCTCGATGCCGCGTGCCTCGATGCCTGCCTGGAATCTCACCATGCCCGAATCCGCCGAACACGGCGCGACGCCGTTTTACGTCGCCGGACGCACCTTCACCAGTCGCCTGGTAGTGGGCACCGGAAAATACGCCACCATGCCTCTGATGCGAGACGCCCTCGGCGCCAGCGGGTGTGAGGTCATCACAGTCGCCGTTCGTCGCGAGAGGCTCTTCAACGCTGAGGGAAAGAGCCTGCTGGAGTTCATCGACCTCTCGCGTTACACCATTCTGCCCAACACCGCGGGTTGCTTCAGCGCCGAGGACGCGGTGCGGGTCTCCCGCCTGGGGCGCGATATTCTCGAACAGCTCGACAACCCGGGTGCCAGTTGGGTCAAGCTCGAAGTCCTGGGCGACAAAAAGACCCTGCTGCCTGACCCCTCGGGCACCATCGAGGCCACCCGCGAGCTCGTCAAAGACGGCTTCAAGGTTCTCGCCTACACCAGTGACGACCCCATCGCCGCCTTGCGCATCAAAGAAGCCGGAGCTTCGTGCGTCATGCCCGCTGGCAGCCCCATCGGCAGCGGCCAGGGCGTCCTCAATCGCAACAACATTCTGCTCTGCCTCGAACTTCTCAAGCAAGGCGACGCCGCGTTCCCCGTCATCGTCGACGCGGGGGTCGGCAGCGCCAGCGACGTGAGCATCGCGTTTGAACTGGGCGCCGACGCCGTGCTCCTCAACACCGCCATCGCCCACGCGAAGGACCCGGTGATGATGGCCCACGCCATGCGACACGCCACTCTCGCCGGACGCCAGAGCTACCTCGCAGGACGTATCCCCAAAAAGCTCTACGCCAGCGCCAGCAGCCCCTGGGAGGGGACGATCTCCTACATCCCGGGGGAGTGACCTCGGGGCTTGATTCTCATCTGTTGACACACCCCGGAGCCTGGTGCCTCACGCTGCTCAAAGACGCAGCCCATGCCAGCACCCACCCTCACCCCACCTCCACCAACGCCACCCGCGGCCCAAACCAATCCCCAGCCTTCGCGAAGCTCGACTGCACCACATGCCCCGGTGGCGGCACCACCAGCCCCACCAGCGCCGGATGTCCCGCCAGCGCCTCCAGCATGCGCTCCGCGTGATCCTCCGCCCGCTTCTCCATCTCCGGCGTCAGCAGCGCCGCGGGATCGAGCAGAAACTTCCACGCCGCGTGCGCTCGCATGAACGCCAAGATCCCCGGAATGTCCGATACGGCGTCCGTCGCCCTAGGCCATAGGCACAGCGTCCGCCCATGCGACACCCGCTCGAGTGCCTCCAGCCCCATCATCGCGCGGGTTCGCTGCATCGGCATCCACGCGGGGGGCTCATTCGGCCCCGGCCACCCGGAGCGAATCAGCACCACCCCGGGCACTTCCAGAGTCTGCGCCTCGGCATCCTCGATGGCATTGAAAGAGATCAGCGTGCCAACAGTGCTTCCCGCCTCGTCCACAAAGCGCAAGGCTTCGCCGGGCCCTTCGGTGGGGGCGATTTTCCAGCGCGGGCGCGAGGTGTTGGCGGTAGGAAGGTTCACAGCAGGCCCAGCGTAGCCGCCGCCGTCGGATTCGCCAGCCCAATCCACGCCAGCCTGGCCCCCGCACGCGTACAATTCGACATGCCCGAAGCCCCGACCCTCGACCATCCCACGTTCAAGTCCGTCAAGGCCGCCTTCCCCGCCCGGAAGTTCCAAGGCACCGAGTTCCGGGGCCAGAGCACGCTCGTCGTGCAGCCGGGCGACCTGCACGAGGTGCTGGCGTTTCTCAAGAACGACCCAGCCTGCTCCTATAACTTCCTGTCCGATGTCCTGGGAATCGACTATTTGAACTACCCCGCCAAGATGCCCGGGCGCTTCGCAGTGATCTACAACCTCGAGAGCTACACCCGGGGCGATCGCTTCTTTGTCAAGACCTATCTCGACCCCAGCCTCCCCACCGACGGCATCGCCGACGACCCCGCTCTGTACCTCGACAGCGCGACCGACCTGTGGCCCGGAGCCGAGTGGACCGAGCGCGAAGTCTTCGACATGCTGGGCATCCGATTCCGTAACCACCCAGATCTGCGCCGAATCCTGCTCTGGGAGGATTTCCCCGCCCATCCCCTTCGCAAGGACTACCCCGTCCGAGGCCGCGGCGAGCGCGAGTCCTATCGCGTGGTCGACCGGACGAGTTCGTAATCCAGATTCTCGAAACGAACGACGGCATAAGGCGAAGACATGAGCATGCTCAACTCGGTTTTCGGTCGATGCCTCGCCGCGCCGCTTCTTTGTGGGCTCGTGCTTCTGACTGGGTGCGAGAAAAAACTCCCCCGCGACAGCGCCGAGGCCACCATCGCCTCCGCGCGACAAGCCGTGCTCGACGGGCATGCCAACCAACTCGGTGACTTTCTGTACGCCGACAACGAAGAGATGAAAAAGCTCTTTGCCCGGGTTGGGCGTCTGTTGCTCAACATTCAGAAGCTGGGCAGCTCGGTGCAGCAACGCTTCCCGGAAGACGCCGCCAAACTCAAGGCCGACGCCGAGGAGTCCGCCAAGCAAGGTAAACCCGTCGGCCTGCTCTCGCAGATGTCCACGCTGATGGGCCAAGGGGGCGGGCGTCGTCGCGGGCGCGATCTGGGTAACGCCGCCGACCCCGCCAAGCAAGCAGCCGCCCGCAAGGCCTTCGACGAAGCCATCAAACGCTTCTTTGCCGATCCCTACTCGTTCCTGCGAGAGTCCGAAGGCAAGCTCGTCGCCGTGCCACTGGGCGACGACACCGCAGCCCTCACTTGGGAAGGCAAGCCCGTCCTCCCCCCCATCGGCATGGTGATGCGCAAAGCCGACGACGGGCGCTGGTACTTCGTTCTTCCCACCGACCTGCCTGGGATCAGCGGCATGATGCCCAAGACCAAAGACCAATACCAGATCCTGGGCGGGCTGATCCAGGTCTTCGACAACGTTGTGATCGATCTTCGCAAGGACGTCGACTCGGGCCAAGTCAAAAGCATGGACGAGTTGGCCCGGCGCACCGGCGAAAAGGCCTTCGTGCCCGCGGCCATCGCCTTCTTCGCCTACGCGAAGTATGAGAACGAGCAAAAACAGCTCGCCAAACAGGCCGCGAGCCCCGCAGAAGCAAAGACCCCCGCCCCGCCCGGGGGCAAATAGAGATGCAGCCAGCCACGCCCCCTCGCGTCATCGTCTTCTATGACGGCACATGCGGGCTGTGTGCACTGAGCGTTCAATGGTGCCTGCGCCATGACCCGGCAGGCCGGCTGTGGTTTGCGCCGTTGCAGGGCTCAACCGCCGCGGCCTTCATCGGTCCGATTCACGAAGACAGCATCGTGGTGCTCGGCCCGCAAGGCCCGAAGCTGCGAAGCGACGCCGTTCTCCAGATCTGGCGAGAACTCGGCGGCCCTTGGAGACTGCTGGCCGGCCTAGGCCGAATCGTGCCCAGAGGGCTTCGCGACCGGCTCTACCGCTT
>JAKFUN010000166.1 GCA_021732675.1 Phycisphaerales bacterium | reverse complement strand
CTGATGTTCCAGGTGGTGGATGATCTTTTGGATGTGACGCAGTCTGCGGAACACACGGGCAAGCGGACGGGCAAGGACATCGACGCCGGCAAGCTGACGTTTCCGGGCGTGCTCGGGGTTGAAATCTCCCGCGAACATGTGGAACTTCTGAAACGAGACGCCCTTACGGCCATCGAACCGCTGGGGACCGCCGGCGCGTCGCTGGCGGAGCTTTGCGAAGTCATGAGCACGCGGACCAAATGACTTGTCCCGTTGAGCGATTCTCCGAACGTCGCGCCGTCAGTACTGGGGTTTGATTGTGGTGGGGCGCTGCGGATTGGGTCGGGGTGTTGGTGGCTCGCGGGGCCAGCCCGAACAAAGACAAGACTGAGCCTTGGAGATTATGGACAGGTTTGCTGGCCGGGCAAGACTAGACCCGGCTTTCAGAATACAATGAAACCTAGGTGCCACACGGGTTTGCGAGTGTGGGACGACACGAGTTCGATGGGGTTGGGAGTCTTTCCCGATCCACATCGCGACAGGAAGAGCGCGACGCGAACGCAGGAAGACCCTCATGCCCACATTGCTCGAGACCATTCGTACGCCCCAAGACATCAAGGCTTTCACCATCCCGCAGCTCCAGCAGCTGGCACAGGAGATGCGCAAGGCCATCACGGATCAGGTCTCCAAGACCGGTGGGCACCTCGCGCCCAATCTGGGCGTGGTCGAACTGAGCATCGCGCTGCACTATGTCTTTGACTTCGGCGAAGACCGGCTGCTGTTTGACGTCGGGCACCAGTGCTACCCGCACAAGCTGCTGACCGGGCGCTTGCCTCTGCTGGGCAAGCTGCGGACCCGCGAGGGGATGGCAGGCTTTCCGGAGCCGCGCGAGAGTTCGTATGACCTCTTCAGTGTCGGGCATGCCGGCACGGGAATTTCAACGGCTGTAGGGATGGCCCGTGGCGACACGCTGAACAAAGAAGCCTTCGATCCTGAGACCAATCCCGCCGGTCGGCGAGTGGTGACGATCATTGGCGATGCCTCGATCGTCAACGGCGTGGCGATGGAAGGGTTGAACAATGCGGGGACGCTCAAGCGGCAGTTCTTGGTGGTGCTGAACGACAACGGGATGTCGATCAGCAAGCCCCAGGGGGCGGTTGCCCACTACTTTGATCGCCTTCGCCTCTCGCACTTTTACAGCGATTTCAAGAAGTCCGCCAAGGAAGCCCTGCAGGGGTTGCCCGGGGGCGAGACGATCCGCGAGACGTATCACATGCTGGGCGAAGCCTGCAAGGCTGTCGCCAACGAAGGGGCGTGGTTCGAGCACTTCGGGCTCGTGACGGTGGGACCGATCGACGGGCACGACCTGCCCCGGTTGGTGGAGTTCATGCGTGAGGCCCGGGACTTTAATCGTCCGATGGTGCTCCACGTCAAGACGGTGAAGGGCAAGGGTTTCGAAGCCGCGGAAAACGACAGCACCCGTTTCCACTCTCCCCCTGCCTTCAACATGACCGACGGCGACCTGGACCAGGAAGGGTGCCGGGTGGAGCTGAAGACCGAAGGGCGAAGCTTCACCACCGCGTTCTCGGATGCGCTGTATGACCTGATGGAGCACGATGCGAAGGTGGTCACGTGCACGGCGGCGATGCCCGACGGCACCGGCCTGAACAAGATCCTCCCCAAGTTCCCGGATCGTTCGTGGGACGTGGGGATCTGCGAATCGCACGGGTTGGACATGATGGCGGGCCTGGCCAAGACGGGCTGGAAGCCCTTCTTCGCGGTGTATGCCACGTTCTTGCAGCGGGCCTTTGACCAGTGCTTCCAGGAATCCAGCCTCCAAGGCTTGCCGGTTCGGCTGTGCCTGGACCGGGCCGGGCTGGTGGGTGGCGACGGGGCGGTTCACCACGGATTCTGCGACGTGGCGATTCTGCGGACGCTGCCGAACGCCGCGTTGCTTGCGGCTGCCGATGAGCCCAGCCTGCGGGCGGCCCTGGAGTTCATGCGGACGTATGAGACCGGGCTCTCGTCGGTCCGCTACCCGCGTGACACGGTCAGTGAGCGTCTGATTGATCAGGTCTGCCCGCCGTTTGTGTTGGGCAAGGCCCGGTGCCTGACCCCCAAGCACGACCTGCTGGCGGGCAAGCAAGCTCCCGATGTCGCGATTCTGGGCTTTGGCACGCTGGTCATGACCGGCATGGACGCAGCCGCGGCTGTGGCCGGGGGCATTGATGTGGGCGTGTGGGATGCACGCTTCGCCAAGCCGGTGGATCGGGAACTGATCAAGGCGCTGCTGGAGCGAGGCGTGCCGATCATCACCATCGAAGACCACAGCATCATCGGCGGGTTTGGCACCGCGGTGCTCGAAGCCGCTCAGGAGCTCGGGCTCGACGGCTCGCACATCACGCGGTTGGGCCTGCCCGACGCCTGGGTGTACCAGGACAGTCGCGCCAAGCAGTTGGCGGAAGTCGGGCTGGATCAGCCAGCGATTGTCCGGGCGATTCGCGAAGCCGCGGCCAAGCGGGGCGCGGGCGTCATGGCGAAGTAAGTACAGCTCAACAAAAGTGGAAACTCACGACGATGCCTGGGGCGTCGTCGTGTTTCTTTTTGCGTTCAGATCACGCGCCCTGGCGGGGCGTTCACGGGGGCGTCATGGCGTCGCGGGCTTGCTCCGCGTGGGTTGCGTCCTCGGGACGCTGCAACGCGCGATAGACCCCTACCAGAAGCGTGAGGACCTCGCGCCGATTTGCAAACGCGCGGGCGTCGCGGGCGGCGAGCAAGAGGCCGTGGGCTTCCTCCAGGCTCAGAAGCGATTCGGCCCACTTTGACTGTTTGGCCTGCACGCTGCCGACTGCCAGGAGGACCTCCGCCCGGGTCAGGCGGGGTGCGTCGGGGAGTGAGCCCAGCACCCCTTCGAGCAGGGCCGCGCCTTCGCGTTCCCTTTCGTTGGCGACCAGCACCCGCGCCAGGGCGGCTTTGGAGAGCCCAAGCTCGGTGGGGGAAGCTGTCTCAGGGCGAGCGATCGCCCGGCGGCACAGGGTCTCTGCCCCTGTGAGATCTCCTTTACGGAGGAGGGCCAATCCGAGTTCGCGATCGCCCCGGGCCGCCTCCGGATGGTCCTCCCCACGGCTGGCGCCGAGCAGCCCCTTGGCTTGGCGAAGCATGGTGATGGCGTCGTCGAGGCGGGCGTCGCCGAAGCCATCGCGGAGCAGGACGCCGAGCTCGAGGGCGTAGATGGCGGTGGCCCCGGCGTCGGTGCCGTCGCGCTCGCGGTGGGCCAGCCCCTGGCGGTACATCTCTTCGGCGCCGCGGGCGTCACCTTGGGCGGCGAGCACCATGGCGAGACGGCGTTTGCTGCGCGCGATCCATGGGCTGTCGGGGGCGAGCCCTTGAAAGAGCTTGGTGTAGGTCGCGGCTGCCGAGCGAGCGAAGCCGGCGGCTCGCGGTAGATCGTCCCCGGCTCCTCGAGCCAGGAGGCAGTCCACCAGATGATGCTCGATGGTGGCGGCGTTCACGCTCTCGCCAGTCAGATGCACCACGACATCCGAACGGGCCTGCGCGAGCTTGATGATGGCCTCGGAGAACCTGCCGGCCCGGGCGTCGATGAGGGCCAGTTCGGTGAGGACCTCGGCGACTTCGACGCTGTCCCCGCCGTGGAGTTTGGAGCGGAGGGCGAGCACCTGCTGCATCTGAGTGAGGGCGATGGGGGTTTCGCCCAGCTCGTAGTGGGCGCGGGCGAGAAAGAGAAGTGCCTCGGAGGTCTGGGGAGATTCAGGGCCGGAAAACTCGGCGCTCATCTCGTACGCCTCCTGCAAGAGCGGGAGGGCCCCGGAAGCGTCGGAGCGGCGCATAAGGCGGAGATCGCCGAGGCTGGCGAGGCTTTGGGCCACTTCGGCGCTGCGGGAGCCGGTGCCGGCCTGGCTCTTGCGCAGCGAAAGCCCGCGCCGGAGCATGCTTTCCGCGGCATCCACCTTGCCCAGCGAGCCAAAGGCCCGCCCCAGGGTGTCGAGCACCCGGGCGAGCACCACAGGCTTGCCGGCCAGCTCGGCGTCGGCCCGGATGGCGGCTTCGTTGATCAGCGTGATAACCGGGGTGGGCCCGCTGCCAGTGAGTTGGCTGGCGTCGGCGCTCGCGAGGATCAGTTCTAGGAACTGCGAGGTGCGCTCCGCCTGTTCGCTGGCGAGCGTGGCTTTGGTGGTGGCGGCTTCGGCGGCGCGGCGGGCTTCTTGCTCGGCGCGCTGGGCGGCCAAGGCGCGGTCGCGCTCCGCGGCTGCCCTGCGCCAGAATGTGGCTGAGACCACGCCCCCGGCCACAATCGAAAGCAGCACCAGCGACACCGCCAGCGCCGGCACGCGATGGCGGACCACGCCCTTGCGGATCAGGTAGCCCAGGCTGTCGCGCTTGGCATCGATCGGTCGCCCTTGCAGGTAGCTGCGCAGGTCGCGGGCCAGCTCGCCCGCGTTTTGGTAACGCCGGTCGCGCTCTTTGCTGAGGCACTTGAGGACGATCGTCTCGACCTCGTTGTTGATCCGCTTCATCACCGTGCTGGGGCGGGCCGGAGTCACCTTCAGGATGTTCTCCAGCACGTCGCGCATGTTGCCCAGCACCCCGTAGGGGTAACGCCCGGTCAGGGCGGCGTAGAGCATCACCCCCAGCGAGTAGACGTCGGTGCGGGTGTCGATCTTGGCGGCGGACATCTCCGCCTGCTCGGGGCTCGCCCACGCCAACGACCCGATGAACTGCCCGGTCATGGTGATGCCGTCGGCGCCGTCGGTGGTGTCGCCGATGGAGATCTTGGCCAAGCCAAAGTCCAGAATGTGGGGCTCGCCGTTGTTGTCGACCCGGATGTTGCTGGGCTTGAGGTCGCGATGGATGACGCCCTTGAGGTGGGCGGCGTTGACCGCGTCGCCGATCTTGGAGAAGAGTTCCAGAATCTGCGGCACCCCGAGCTTGCTGTCGGCGAGGAAGCCATCGAGCGAGCGTCCGGAGATGTAGTCCATCACCAGGTACTGCAAGCCGCCCTTTTCCGCGGGCAATGTCCCGCTGTCGTGGATGGCGACGATGTTGGGGTGGTTGAGCTGGGCGAGGATGTCCACCTCGCGTTCGAAGCGGATGCGTTCTTTCTTGCTCGCAAAGGGGCCCTCGCGCAGCACCTTGATGGCGACCTTGCGCTTGGTGGTTTTGTGGGTTGCCAGGTAGACCACGCCCTGCCCGCCCCGGTGAATCTCGCGCGACACGGTGTAGTTGGGGAAGGTGTCGGGGTTGAGGGGCGAGATGTCCCCCCCCTGCGACCCAGAGAGGGGTGTTCCGCTGGCAGGGCGCGAACCCTTGCCCCCGGAGAGTGGCGGCCCGGCCAACTGCTCCATCGCCCGTCGAATGTTCTCATCCTCCGACGAAGCCCCTGACGAGGCACCCCCCGGGGGAGGCGCCCCCCCATCAGGAGGGAGCCCGGGAATCGTGGGATCATCTGGAGAAGTCGGCACGTCGGGTTTCCTGTCGCTCGCCCTTGCGGCGTGAATGTCGGTTCTCCGAGCACCCTGGTTTCAACGCTGGGCCACCCCCGGCCCCGCCGGCGCTCCCGGCCCGTGCAGGGTACCTCACGGCAGAGGCGCCCACCTATCCAGCCCTCTGGTCTCTATGGTGAAAGCGACATCCGCCCACCCGGCTCACGCGCGAAGCGAGGATGAAGGCGTTGGAGCAGAAGCTCCGGCGACGGGCTGGGTGATCACCTGCACCATGACGCGGGCCACCTTGACCCCCAGGCGCGCTTCCACTTCTCGCAGGGTCTCGGGTGCAATGCCGGCCAGTAAGCGCTCGGAGAGGTCGGCGGGAAGATCCACGACTTCTCCCCCGGGGATGGCGATGTGGGCGTGGGGGGACATGTCGGCGTCGAATCGGGCCGGGCCATGGGCGGGGACGTGACGGGCAAGCCCAGCTTCGATGAAGGCATCCAATGCGTTGTAGATGGTGGCGAGGCTGATCCCTGCGTCGGCGAGCCGGGCGGCTTGCAGGAGTTCTTCGGCGGTCGGGTGAGAATGGGTCGCGGCCAGCGCGGCGAAGACCTGCTCGCGCTGACGGGTGCAACGCAACCCGTGACGCTGAAAGAGACTACGAATGTCGTCTGGGCTTGGCACCGCTGCACCTCGATGGCCTTCCTGGCCGTATCAGTATTGGAGGCTTTGGAGCGCCGGGCCAATCGGTTGCATCAGAAGTTGCGGCTTGGACATGCTTCCGCGGGGACCCCGGCGCCATGGTCCGTACACTTATCAAGGTGATTCATGGATGAATATGCTCCATTATGCGAAACTTGCGGGTATGACCTGCAAGGTCTTGATGCGGACGACCGCTGCCCGGAGTGTGCGCGGTTGGTTTCTCACAGTGCGCCCGGGTTTCGCCCGGGGAGCCCGTGGCAACGCCGCCCGGGAGTGATCTCGTTCTTACACACAACGTGGCAGATCGCTCGGCACCCGGGTCGAACGTTTGAGCAGATTTCGATTCGCCCGGGGAGCCATGTGTTGATGCTGGTGAGCCTGTTGGTGGCGGGGGCGCTGGTGGCGGACCCGTGGGTGGGGGTTTGGGTGTTGGACCCGGCCCGAAA
>JAKFUN010000088.1 GCA_021732675.1 Phycisphaerales bacterium | reverse complement strand
CCGACCACGCCACTGTTGAGTGGATCGGGGCCTTGATAAGGAGCATTGCCGAGCGCACCGACCGTCGCGAAGTTGTAGCCATAATCGGCGGGCTGGCCTAGGCTCTGTCTGACGGATCATCCGGGGCGAGGATTCGCAGGTAGCGGCGGATGATGGCCAGGTTCACGAACGCCGGGAAGCTCGATGCCAGCTTGTCGTAACGGGTGCCGACGCGGCGGTTCTCTTTGAGCCACCCCACGCTGTTCTCCACCTTCGAACGTCGGCGGTAGGCCCGTCGGTCCAGCCGACGCCGCCCTTCGTACTCGACTTGGTCGCTGCGCTGGGGGATCACCGCCTCGATTCCCCGACGCTCCAGCCATGCCCGCACCCTGGGATAGCTGTACCCCTTGTCCCCCGCGGTCTGCAACGGCCACCCCATCCGGCGTGGCGGCCGCACCTTTTCCATCAGCTCGATGAACTTCGTCGATTCGTGCGCTTGCCCCGCGCTGACGACGGCGGCGAGGGGAATGGCGTGAGCGTCAACGACCAGGTGGAACTTTGATCCCCACCCGCCTCGCGAGCGACCCAACGCGTGGTCGCTGGGCTCTCCTTCGCTTTTTTTGAAGCCCCCGCCGCGGCACGCGACGCACGCACGCTGCTGCCGTCCACGCACCACAGGTCCCAGTCGATGTACCCGTCCTTGTCCAGCCGGATACGCAGGGCCTTGAGGATCCTGTCGATGGTCCCGTCTTTCTTCCAGCGGTTGAAGCGGTGGTAGACGCTCGCCCACTTGCCGTACCGCTCGGGCAGGTCGCGCCACGGGGCGCCAGTGCGCAGCACCCACAGGATGCCGTCGAACATCAACCGGTGGTCGTTCCACTTGCCGCCACGCTTCTGCCTGGGCAGCAGCGGCTCGATCAGCTTCCACTGCGCATCGCTCGTGTCGCCTCGTCCCATCTCAGGCCTCCTTGCCGGAAGCCATAGTGTGACACCGATCTCAGGTTCGCGCAACCGAACTTGCGCCGTACAAACCATCCGTCAGACAGAGCCTAGTGCCGCCGCAGACGAGAGCCAGCACCACGCCAGCACGCTCACCAGCCCTCGCATCCACGCTTGCAACATCCGCATGATCGCCCCCTGGCGCCGTGTCGCGGCGCCTCTCATGTGTGCCGCGCGCCACACTTGGCTCTGGCCTTTTCAATGATGATTTGAAGATGCCTTCGGTGGAAGGCGAAAGGCCGCCGTTGATCTTGGCGTGGCTTCGCAGCCACTGCGTCTTGCTCGCGTCCTGGATCAATATATCCCTGGCACGGGGCCATTCAAGCCAGAGGCGGCACTTTCCCGGGGTGCGGTTGTACGTGCCGCCGGGGCGGGGCTTATGGATGATGAAGATGGCGCGAGGGGCGGTGCGTCCTGGGTGTGGCTCGCGGCGTGCCGCGAGTTTGCGTGTTTCGCAAAAAACAGGGCGTTCTGGCGGGCGGGGTCACCCCGCGCGGCCTTCGCTGGTGTCGCTGTTTGAACCTCCCGCGGCTTGGGTGCCTGATGCGGTTGAGGCAGGGGGGAACCTACGATCTGCACGATTGGGTTACTCGGTTGGCCATGTGGCCGACTGGGCGAAACGCCCGGGAGTGGAAACCCAGTACGAGAGGCCGGGGAACGCGCGTTCCTGGCGAAGGTGGGTCGGCCGCGGGTGGTTCGCGGGTGTGGGGGCTTTCTCCTGTGTGGAAATGGCTGCTGATTATCGCGCTGGTGCTGCTGGGCTCGTGTGTGGGTGGCGGGGTGTATTTGCAGAACTCCGGCAAGCTCAAAGAGCTCATGAAGAGCTTTCGTCCCGATCTCAAGCCGACTCAGGTGCGAGTGACCGCTGCGGTTTTGGGCGATCTGGTCCGCACCGTCTCCGCCCCCGGGCAGGTCGAGCCAAAGACCAAGGTCGAAGTCTCGGCCCAGGTCTCGGCCCGGATCATCGCGCTCCCTTTCCGGGAGAACGATGAAGTCAAGAAGGGTGACGTGGTGGTGCGCCTGGATGCGCGCGATCTGGCGGCTCTGCTCGACTCGGCCAAGGCGTCGCTCAAGAGCGAGGAAGCCCGCTTGGAAGGCGCCAAGGCGAGCTTTGCCAACATTCAACTGGAGCTGAATCGCAAGAAAGAGCTTCTGTCGACCAAGGACGTGCCCCAAAGCGAGGTGGACGCGGCCCAGGCGGAGTTCCTGCGGGCCGCGAGCAACCTGCAGGTGGCGGAACACTCCATCGAAATCGCCCGCTCCAACATCTTGCGGGCCGAGAAGGACCTTGGCAACACCACCATCACCGCTGAGTTCGACGGGGTCATCACCAAGCTCAACGCCGAGGTGGGCGAACTTGTGGTGGTGGGAACGCTCAACAGCCCGGGCTCGGTGATCATGGAGGTCGCCGATCTTTCAACAATGATCGTCAAGGCTAAGGTGGACGAAGCCAACATCGCTCCCGTGCATCCAGGGCAGAAGGCCCGGGTGTTCATCAACGCGTATCAGGAACTCCGCGTGACCGGCACTGTGACCAAGGTCGGGCTCAAGCGTCAGCAAGACACCGACGGCACCGTCTACTTCGAGACCGAGGTCTTGCTCGACAAGCCCAAGGACCTTCTGCTTCGCTCGGGCCTCACGGCCAATGTGGATATCGAGGTTGAGACTTTTCGCGACATCATCCGCGTCCCCAGCCAGGCGGTGCTCGATCGTGCGGTCGACGACTTGCCCGCGGGCGTCACCGCCAACAACCCGCGGATTGATCCGGCGAAAAAGTTTGCCCGAGTGGTGTATGTGATGGAAGAGGGAAAGGCCCAGCCGGTGCCGGTATCGGTGGGGGCGAGCGACCTGACCGGCACGGTGATCGCCGCCGGGCTCTCGAAGGGAGACCGGGTGATTACCGGCCCGTTCAAAGCCCTGGTGGGGCTCAAGCACAACCAACTCGTCGAAGAAGCCAGCGACGTGGGCGAAAAGGGGAGCAAGCCGGCGGCGGGCAAGAACGACGCAACCGAGAAAAGCAAGGATGGTCCAAAGCCCCCCAAGCCCGAGGAAGGCAAGCCCAGCAATCCTGCTAAGGGCCCCCCCGGCACCGCGGGCTAAGTCCATCGAGTGGGGCTGACGGGCCGACCGGAGCAATCAAGCGGCGAGAAGCTCCATCACCCTGGAGCCGGGTCCGATGAATGTAAGTTCGCCAGCGACACAGATCATGGAACCAGCCACCGACATCACGATCCGCATCCGAGGCCTGCACAAGGTGTACAAGGTGGGCTCGGAGAAGGTCCACGCCCTTCGCGGGGTCGACTTGGACATCCGCCGCAACGAGTTCGTCGCCATCATGGGCTCTTCCGGCTCGGGCAAAAGCACGCTCATGAACGTGCTGGGGTGCCTGGATCAGCCCACCCGCGGGCAGTATGTGCTCAACGGCAAGCCAGTTGAGAAGATGAACTCGGCGCAGCTGGCGACGGTGCGAAACCAGGAGATCGGGTTTGTCTTCCAGAGCTTTGAGCTGCTGCCCCGCGCCACGGCTCTCAAGAATGTCATGCTCCCGCTGATCTATTCGCCCAAGCATTGGTTCAGCGCCACCCGCTTCGCCAAGGAGTCGTTGGTGAAGGTGGGGTTGAAGGATCGCATGGGCCACCGCCCCAACCAGCTCTCGGGCGGGCAGCGTCAGCGCGTTGCGGTGGCGCGGGCGCTGGTCAACAAGCCCTCGATCCTGCTGGCCGACGAGCCCACTGGCAACCTCGACAGCAAAACCAGCGACGAGATCATCGCCCTCTTCAAACAGCTCCACGACGAGGGCCAGACCATTGTGATCGTCACGCACGAGGAGGACGTGGCGGGCAACGCGCATCGCATCGTCCGGCTCAAGGACGGCCGCATCATCTCCGACAACCCCACCGCCCAGGATCCGATCCACCAGGACTTCCTGCGCCGCTCGCTCGAGCTGGCCAAGATGGCCGCGGCTTCCTCGAGCGAAGATGCGCCCGCGACGCTGGAGACTCCCGCGTGATCCTCTTTCGCCTCATTTCTCAAACCGTGCTGCTGGCCTTGGCCCAGATGTGGGCCAACAAGATTCGCACGCTTCTCACGACTTTGGGGATCATCGTGGCGGTGGTCGCCGTGGTCACCACCGTCGCTGCCATGGTGGGGCTCAAGCAATATGTCCTGGACCAGTTCGCCTCCATCGGGGCTAACAAAGTCTGGATCTTCCCGCGTTTGCCTCAAAACCAGCGCGACCGCTTCAGCTTTCGCCAGATCCGCATGACCACCAGCCAGGTCGATGGCCTGCTGTCCAACTGCCCGTCGCTGGAGATCTTGAGCCCGATCATGCAGCTCAACCCGGTCGTGCAGTACGGCGACAGAGTGAAGTCCGGCGTCCAGGTTCAGGGCATCCGCCCCGAGTGGCACCGGATCGAGGACCGTTATGTCACCTACGGCCGGCCCTTCAGCGGGATCGACGACGAGGGCCGCCGCCAGGTCTGCCTCATCAACGACAAGGGCGTGGAAGAACTAGGACTGAACCAAGATCCCACCGGCGATTTTCTGCTGCTGGGAGGGCGGCGCTTCCTCATCGTCGGCGTCGTAGAGACCAAGCAAGCCAGCCCGCTCTTTGGTGGCAACGAAGCCCAGACCGAAATCTACATTCCCTTTCGCACCGGCGAGATGCTGCGCCCAGAGCCCCGCATCTACGTCGTCGCCCAAACCCACAAGCCCGACCAGTTCGAAGACGCCAAGGCCGAGGTCCGCTTCTACATGCGTCGAGTGCGCAAGCTGGGGCCCGATGACGAAGACACGTTCGGCGTCGAAGCCATCGAGCAGGCCCGCAGCCAGTTCGGGGCCATCGCCGGGGCCATGACCGGAGCCGTCGGCGGGCTCGTGGGCATCTCGCTCCTGGTCGGGGGCATCGGCATCATGAACATCATGCTCGTCAGCGTGAGCGAGCGCACCCGCGAGATCGGTCTGCGCAAGGCGGTGGGGGCCCGCCCCGAGGTGATTCTGCTGCAGTTCCTCATCGAGGCCATCACCCTCTGCCTCGTCGGCGGGGCGATCGGCGTCCTTATCAGCCAGGGCATTGTCTTCGGGCTGCGTAGCTCGGGGATCGGCGCGGTCAAGAGCGCCGAGATCCCCATGTGGGCCATCGCCCTGGCCATGGGCTTCTCAGCCGCCACCGGCGTGATCTTCGGCATGTTCCCCGCCGCCAAGGCCGCCCGCCTCGACCCCATCGAAGCCCTGCGGCATGAGTAGCGCCTTAGGAGCACGAAGCGCGAGCGCGGGTCAGGACAACTCTCGGTCTCGCAGCAATCCCTTCTGGCCGCACGCTCGCACGAGACCCTACTTCGGCACCTCATCCGGCAGCGGATGATCCAGCCCCGGCACGGGCACCGGCGCTTCGCCCGGCACCCGCTCGGGGAGCGTTTTGGGGGCTTCCCGCTCAGGCTGCGTAGGGGGCGGGGTCGCGGGTTTGGGCAGCGTGTCCCGCCACTCTTCATCCAGCTTGGCGAACGATCGCCCCATCGCCTCGCGCGTCGCCTCGTCGATTTGTTTGCCCTGGGCCATGAGCCTAAGCCACTGGTTCCGCTTCTGCCTGCCGAACGTATCCGAGATGTATCCCAGCATGTGGTGCCCCTGCACATACACATATGGGTGCAGCCGCGCCGGGCACTTTTCAAAGTCGGCCAGATCATCCCACTTGGCCAGCAGCCCGTTGGCCGCCCAGCCCTTCACGGTGCCATCCGGCGAGCCGCCCCCGACCGTGCCCTCCCTCGAAAGCTCTGCCACGCCCTCCAGCACCCACCATGGAATGTTGTTCGCCTTGGGCCCCAGGAAAAAGGTCGCCACATGCCCATACTCATGGGCCAGCAGTGGGCGAAGGTCCTCGACGCTGCTCCCCCGGTTCGCCAAGAGCTTCACGCTCTCCCCCGGCTCGTTCCATCCCTCCAGTCCATCCTGATAGCTCAGGCAGATCGACTGTTGCAAGTGCTTCATCGATCCATACAGCTTGATCTTCTGCGTATGTTTCGAGAGGTCCGAGTCGGCAAGCTCAAAGCCCGCCTCGACCTTCTCCCGCACGCTCTCAAACGCCTCCACCGTCCGGGTTGCCAGATCCCCCAGCCCCGGGTCGTGCAGCACGATCACCCCCGCCGCCTCGTGGTGTTCCCAGACTTCGCCCGCGTACAGCCAGGTCCCATGCCGTTCCACAAACTCCGCGGCAAACGCCACCCGCCGCTCTCGCTTGCCCGGCATGTTCCAGGAAAAACTCAGCTTGCCCCGCGCCCTCCCGTCCGTGACCGTGAGCGAATCCACGGCCAGCGCCAGCGCTTCCGGAGGCTTCTTGGTCAGGTCATTCGCGAAGTAGGCCTGCTCCTTGGCAAACTCCGGGTCTGATTGATCCACGTTGGCCAGCCACGCGCCTTTGTCCCCCTTGATCGCGGCCTGCTCCAGCCCGCGCAAGCACAACTCCACCCCCGCCCGGGCGGCCACCTCCGCGGGGCTGAGCTCTTTGGCGGGGGAAACCTCCTGCGCGGGGGATCCCGCCGGCGTGACCCCCTCAGGAGCGGGCTGAAGAGACAGGATTGCCGCGATTGTCCACAGCGGAGTGAGCATGC
>JAKFUN010000018.1 GCA_021732675.1 Phycisphaerales bacterium | reverse complement strand
CTCGACCCGCCCCTTGGCCACCACTTGTTGGCCGTGGGTTGGGGTGAACCCCGCCTTCTTGGCCGCCGACGCGAACATCACACATTGAACGACGGCGCTGGCGTCCTTTAACGAAAAGTACCAATGAGTGCGATCGGAAAAGCCGCTGACTTCGCCGACCACCCGCACCGCCTCCGGAAAGCCCGCCCGCAGCGCCCCCTCGATCCGTAGCGAGAGCGCGCTGACGGAAAGCGGGTCATCCGGCCCCGGGCGTGGGACGCCGGTCATGCTGGCGGGGTTGAAGGGGAGGCGGGACATGGCGTGATGGGCGTTCCTTCAGTGCTGGAATGCGGCATTCGGCATTCGTGATTCGGCACTCTCCAACGGGGCGGCCACCACGAATTCCGAATTCCGAATGCCTAATGCCTAATGCCGGTACTCCTCGCCATTGCTTCGCGCTCGATCTTCTCCAGCAGCCAAGGCGCGAACGCCGCCTTCGCCAGCTTTTCCGCGGGGCGCTCAATGCGTCCGTCCTTGAAGAGGACCATCCCCTCGACGGACTCGCTGTCCATCGTTTCGAGAGGGTTGCCGACGACCATGTCGACCTTTTTGCGTTCGAGCTTGGCGCGGACGCTGGCTTCCAGTTCGTCGCGGGGTTCCAAGGCAAAGCCGACCATCATTTGGTCGGGGCGACGAGTGCTGGCGACCTCGGCAAGCAGGTCCGGCGTCGGCTCGAGCTCCAGGACCAGCTTCTCGCTCTTGCGCCGAAACTTGCCCCCGAAGAAGGCCGGGTCGACCTTGGGGCGATAGTCCGCGACCGCCGCGGCCATCACCAGCACGTCGGCCTTGGGCACATGCTCCCGCAGCAAGGCCTGCAAGTCGCTGCAGGTACGGAACCGGATCAGCGAAATCCGCGTATCAGTGGGCACGATGGGTGCCGGCCCCATGAGGAGGGTGACACGCCACCCGCAGGCAGCCGCGGCGGTGGCGAGGGCCGAGCCCATCCGCCCCGAAGAACGATTTCCCAAAAAACGCACCGCGTCGATCGGCTCGTGGGTCGGGCCGGCGGTGATGAGCATGTGCTGTGACGTCATGAAGATTGCATCCGATCGCTTCCGACCCGTCAGTCTCCAGACCGGCGGGCCGCACCACGATTGTCTCGTGGGGCGGACTACCCATCGTATGGGTTTCGGGTACGATACCCTTCCGCCGCGGACAGTGGGGTGTCTGGGGCGGGCCGCTCCTCGGAGTGGGGTCGTATCGTGCGCCGCTTCGGGGGCGTTGGATGCGCCTGCTCGTCTAAGGTTTCGCGGGCCTGAGGTAACGTTGATCGGCGGCAGGTTCGCCCAGCTTGGTTCCAGATTCGCTGATAGACAACTGATTCGCTGAAAGATAATTATGGCTCGATCCCGTAAAAAGCTCGGTGAAATTCTGGTCGGTTGGGGCATGCTCTCGCCCGACAAGGTCGACAAGGCTGTCGTCATGGCCAAGGGCTCTGGCAAACGCATCGGCGAGGTGCTGGTCGAGGCCGGGTTTGTCAAGGAAGAGCAGGTCGCCAAGGCCCTGGCCAACCAGTACGGCATGGAGTTCGTCGACTTGTCCGCCCCCGGCGCGACCGACAAGTTCGATCTCAAGCTCATTCCCGATGATCTGGTCAAAAAGCACCAGATCGTCCCGGTCGCCAAGGTGGGCAACCGCCTGCAGGTGATTATTCACGACCCCATGGATCTGGAGCTCTTTGACATGCTCCGGTTCCGGTTGAACGTGGAGCTGGATCAGCGGCTGGCGTCTCGGGCGCAGATCCGCAAGTTTTTGGAGGCGGCCGCCTCCGGCACCGCCCGCAAGTTCGCGCAGAACGAATCGCTGGTCACCAGCTCGATCGACAAGTCAGTGGACAAATCGGTGGACAAGTCGGTCGACCGGTCGCTGGACAAGTCGATCGACGTCGCCGACGACGACGCCCCGATCGTGAAGCTGTGCAATCGCATCATCGCCGAGGCGGTGCGCTCGCGAGCCAGCGATATCCACATCGAGCCGATGGCCGACCGGGTGCGCCTGCGCTACCGGATCGACGGGGTGTGCATCGAGCGCGACAACCTGCCCAAGCGCATGCAGAACGCGGTGTTGAGCCGCATGAAGCTGATGTCGGGCGTGAACATCGCCGAGAAGCGCATCCCGCAGGACGGGCGCATCAAGCTGGTGGTCGACGACGTGAGCATTGACTTTCGCGTGTCGGCCTGCCCGTCGTACCACGGCGAGTCGATCGTGCTGCGCGTGCTGCGCCCCGACAGCGTGCGCATCGGTCTGGTGAACTTGGGCTTTGAGCAGGATAACCTGGCGGTTTTCAACAAGATCATCCGCCGCCCCAACGGCATTTTCCTGGTCACCGGCCCCACCGGCTCGGGCAAGACGACGACGCTCTACTCGGCCCTCGACACGCTGAACCGCCCGGACAAGAAGATCATCACCGCCGAGGACCCGGTGGAATACAACTTCGAGGGGATCAACCAGTGCCAGGTGCGCGAGCACATCGGGCTGTCGTTTACGGCGATCCTGCGCTCGATGCTGCGTCAGGCCCCCAACATCATTCTGGTGGGCGAAATCCGCGATAAGGAAGTCGCCGAGATCGCGGTGCAGGCCGCCCTGACCGGGCACTTGGTCTTCAGCACCCTGCACACCAACGACGCCCCCAGCGCGATCACGCGATTGATCGACATCGGCGTCAAGCCCTTCCTGGTGGCCAGCTCGATCCAGGCGGTCATGGCCCAGCGCCTGATCCGCGTGCTCTGCAAAGAGTGCAAGAAGCTGGCCGAGGCCCAGGACCTGGACCCAAAGTACCTCCACCTCACGGGCATCACCGCCGAGGAGGCCTTGGGGAAGGCCATGCGTCCGGTCGGGTGCCAGACGTGCCTCAGCACCGGCTTTCGCGGCCGAAAGGCCATCTTCGAGATGATGCTGATGAATACCCGCATCCGCGAACTGGCCTTCAACTTGGCCCCCATCTCCGAGATTCGCCGGGCCGCGATCTCCAGCGGGATGCGCACCCTGGTGCAGGACGGCAAGCTCAAGGTGCTCAATGGCGTGACCACCGCCAACGAGATCGCCGGGAGCACCCAGGTCGATTCGGAGACCGCCACCCAGACGACGACGTAAGCAGACATCCAACCGACCCCGCGGGCACCCCCCGCGCCTCAACTGACTTTCACGGAGAGTTCCATGTCCACGATGCAGATCGATCGATTGCTCGACACGGTGGTGAAAAACGGCGCCAGCGACCTTCACCTCACCGTCGGCCGCCCGCCCACCCTTCGCCTCCATGGCGGGCTCCGCAGCCTTCAAACCAAGTCGCTCGACTCCGACGACATGGTCTCGCTCATGAAAGCCATTACCCCCGAACGCAACCAGCAGGAGTTGCAGGAGGAAGGGGGCACCGACTTTGGCTTCGCATACGGGACCGCCGCCCGCTTTCGTGTCTCCGTCTTCCGCCAGCGCGGCGATCTCGCCATCGTTTGCCGCCAGATTCCTAACCGCCTCCTGACATTCGAGCAGATCGGTCTGCCCGACGTCTGCAAAGATCTGATTCGGCGCCCCCGTGGATTGTTCTTGGTGACGGGCCCCACCGGGTCCGGTAAGACCACGACGCTGGCAACGATGATCGACTACATCAACATCAATATGGATCGGCACATCGTCACGATGGAAGACCCGATCGAGTACTACCACCTGCACAAGAAGTCGATCGTGAACCAGCGCGAAGTGGGCAACGACGTGCCGAGCTTCGCCGAGTCGCTGCGACGGGCACTTCGTCAGGACCCTGACGTGATCCTGGTGGGTGAAATGCGAGATCTCGAGACGATCGAGGCGGCCGTGCGTGCCGCCGAGACCGGCCACTTGGTCTTCGGAACCCTCCACACCACCGGGGCCGCCAAGACGATCGACCGCGTGGTCGACGCCTTCCCCGTCACCCAGCAAAACCAGATCCGCGTCCAGCTCTCCACGGCATTGCTGTGCGTGCTCAGCCAGGCCCTGCTGACCCGGGTGGATCAGCCCGGCATGGTGGCGGCCTATGAGTTCCTTGTCGTCACCCCTGCCATCGCCAACCTCATCCGCGAAGCCAAAACCTTCCGCATCGACTCGGCCATCCAGACCGGCAAGAAGTTCGGCATGCAGTTGCTGGACGACCACCTCTGGTCGCTCTACTCGCGCGGCGTAATCGCCGCCGAGGAAATGATTGACGTGAGCAAAAACCCAGGTGACCTTACCGCCCGCATCCACAAACTCGGCCGAACCGTGGGGCGGATGGAGTGGGACGAAGACGCGGAAGAGGCCAAGTCGTAGCCCTGGGATCAAAAACCCAGGTGGCGTGTATATTGAGTTCTCGAAAATATCATTGACGGAAGGAACCGACTCGATAACCTATCCGAAGCTGGAGGTATCGCAGCGTTGCGATGTCTTTGGCGGATGACGACTTTGGATCCACGTCGAGAGACGCCTCAGAGCCGGAAGGCTGGCGAGGGGCATGCAACTCTGGGTGAGCTCATTGGGGCTTCACGGGGTTGATGAGGCTTGGCGTGGGTCTGGGTGGATGGGCAACGAGACCGGGGCGGCCGTCGGAAGGGTGCTTGAAGCATGGCAGTTGATCCGGCAGAACTGAAGGGCCGCAAGCTGGGGCGAGTGCTCACGAAGTTGGGCAAGGTGTCGCGTGAGCAGGTTCACCAGGCGTTGGAGGTCCAGAAGACCCGCAAGGAGATGCTGGGGAAGCTGTTGATCGAGATGGGGATCTGCAAGGCGACGGACATCGCCGAGGGGTTGGCCGGGCAGGCGGGGATCGCCTACGCCGACCTGTCGAACTTCGCGCTGCCTGACGCCCTGAAGGATGTCATCCCGGCGGAGAATATTCGCCAGTATGAAGTGGTGCCGATCGACTTCAACCCGACGTCGAAGCGGCTGAAGATCGCGATGAAGTCGCCGGACAACTTCCGGGCGGTGGACGATCTGCGGGTGCTGATGGGGTTCAACGTCGAGGCGGTGGTGGCCGACCCTGCCATCGTCGACGGGCTCATCAAGAAGCACTTCTCGAAGGTCGAGTCGATGAAGGACGTCGTCTCGAACCTGGCGACGGACAAGAAGTTCGAGGCGCTGGGGACGCGGGGCGACCAGTCGATCGACCTCGACCAGATGACGGATCTGGCCAACGACAATCAGGTGATCAAGCTGCTGAACCTGGTCTTGATGCAGGCGATCAAGGACAAGGCGAGCGATATTCACTTTGAGCCCTTCGAAAAAGAGTTCAAGATGCGCTATCGCATCGACGGGGTGCTCTACGAGATGGTGCCCCCGCCCCGGCAGTTGGGCCCGGCGATCACGAGCCGCATCAAGGTCATGGCGAACCTGGACATCGCGGAGCGGCGCTTGCCCCAGGACGGGCGCATTGAGCTGACGGTGGCGGGCAAGCCGGTTGACCTGCGCATCGCGATTCTGCCGACGATTCACGGGGAGAGCTGCGTGATGCGCGTGCTGGACCGTGGCAACGTGGAGTTGTCGCTGGACCGGATCGGGCTGTTGCAGGACGACTACGAAAAGTTTGTCCGGCTGATCAATCGCCCCAACGGCATCGTGACGGTGACCGGGCCCACCGGCTCGGGGAAGACCACCACGCTGTACGCGGCCTTGTCCAAGCTCAACGACATCGAAACCAAGATTCTGACGGTGGAAGACCCGGTGGAGTACGACATCGACGGGTTGTGCCAGTGCCAGGTGAACGAAGAGGCGGGGCTGACGTTTGCGAAGGCGCTGCGCAGCTTTTTGCGTCAGGACCCGGACGTGATTCTCGTGGGCGAAATCCGCGATCTTGAAACCGCGCAGATCGCGGTGCAGGCGTCGCTGACGGGCCACTTGGTGCTGAGCACGCTGCACACCAACGACGCGCCCAGCTCGGTGATTCGTCTGGTGGATCTGGGGATGGAGCCATTCCTCTTGACGGCGACGATCGAAGGGATTGTGGCGCAGCGTTTGGTGCGCAAGGTGTGCGTGAAGTGCAAGGAGTTGTACGAGCCCAAGGAAGAGGAGTTGATGGAGCTGAACTTGACGCCCCAGCAGGTGGTGGGGAAGAAGTTCAGCCGCGGGCGGGGCTGTGACAACTGCAACAAGAGCGGCTATCGCGGGCGCATGGCGTTGTTTGAGATCATGGGGATGGACGACGAGATGCGCGAGATGATCATGAAGAACGCGAACACGACGCTGCTGCGGGCGCACGCCCGCAAGCGCGGGATGCGTTCGCTGCGTGAGTCGGGGATGCTGGCGATCTACGACGGGCAGACGACGATCGACGAAGTGGTTCGCGAGACGCTGTCGGAAGAGGAATAAGAGGGAGCGGGGCCGGAGTGGACGCGGAACGGGACGGGGTTGGCACGGACGGGCGAGACACCCGCGCGACAGGCAGAGGCATGAGAACCCCCCGCGAGGGCGTGGGGCGCAGAACTGAGAGGAAGCTGACGCATGGCAACGTTCTTGTATGAAGCGCTGAACTCGTCCGGCAAGCCGCAGAAGGGGACGATCGAGGCGGGAACGACCGAAGAAGCGATCCAGCGGATCAAGGCGCAGGGGTTCTATCCGACATCGGTGCGCGAGCAGGCGGTGAAGAAGGCCACCAGCACCGCGGCCGGGGATGGGACGCAGCTCAAGCGCAAGAAGGG
>JAKFUN010000037.1 GCA_021732675.1 Phycisphaerales bacterium | reverse complement strand
CACCCCCGCAGCCCTTCCCCCGACCGAATCGCTCTATCGCATGCTGGCCCGCGAGCGGGTGAGCGTTCGACAGGGAACGCGCTCGATCGCCGCGGACGAAATGCTGGCGTGGCTGCGCCTGGTGGACGGCAAGGTCCGTCCCGGAGCCCTCGCGGCTTTGCCGAGCCCTCCGGCCCGCAGCGCCCCGCACGCCGCGCACGTCCCGCACACCGCGCTCGTGGCATTTCAGCCGGTCGGGCCCGCTGTCAAAGTTCCTCGCCCTCCCAAGGCCCAGAACGACTCCCAGCCGATCGAAATTCACTGGTCCGGGCCGATGGACGCGGCCCTGGAAAGCTCCACCCCGGTGGAGCTGAGCCGCAATGACGTCTTTGTGCGCTTCACCTCGCCCACGCCTCTTGGCGCGATCGCCACTGACTCTGAATCGCGCTCCTCGGCCCTGGGCTCGCTCATCGAGTACGGCGCCACCGTTCGCGAGGCCTCCGTCGCCGGACCCGGGGCAGAAGGGGCCTGGCTGCACGCCCAAGACCGTGGCGAAGCCCGCGGCGCTCGCTTCGAGATCGCGCTCAGCACCGGGCGTGTTCGCTCCCCCGGCCCCGGCGTCATGCGTGGATCCGAAGGCAACGGCGCCCGCGCCCAGCTTGCGTGGGCCACTGACGGGGAGTTCCTCCTCGCCATGGAGCGAGGCGTCATCCAGCCCCGCCCGGTGAGCGCCAAGATGACCGGCGACGTGCGCGCCACCAATGGGAGCGCCACGGTCCGGGCTGAGTCCCTCGATGCCAGTTTCTTCGCCCACACCAGCTCGCTGGCCCATGTGCAGATGGTTGGGGCGGCCCGGGCGGATGACGGTAAACCCGGCCCCCAGGCCGGCCGCATGAGCGCCGACGCCCTCGACCTCACCTTTGTTCCGCTCCCGGGGGGGGCCTCGCGGGCCAGCCGTCTGGATCTCAACGGCCACGCCCAGGCCTCGCAGCGCGACCAGAGCCTCAGCGCCAATCGCATCATCGCTGACCTGGCCCCCGACGACGCCGGGCAAACCACCATGACAGCGCTCGTGGCCACCCAAGACGTCAGCTTCCTGGGCAAGGGCGGCACCACCATTTCCGGCGACACGCTCAGCGCCGCCCCCGCCCGCGAATGGGCTGAAGTCACCAGCAAGGCTCCCGACGGCGTTCGCCTCTGCCAGGGACTGTCGACCATTCTCACCTCGCACGCTCAGTTCGATGGGCGCGGCAAGGTTCTCCACGTTCCGGCCCCCGGACGCTTGACCCACCAACGCCCTGGCGCCGACGCCCCCGCCAGTGAGCTAGAACTCACGTGGGCCGAGCGCCTCGATTACGACGACTCCACGGGCGTCGGCCGATGCGACGGTGCCACAATGGCCGTGCTCACCCAGCCCGGAGTCTCGCTGGACACGCTGCGCTCCGAGAGCGCCGAGATCCGGCTCGCCCCCACCGCCGACGCCGGCAATCGCGTGCTCGAGTCCGCCGTCGCGATCGGCAGCACCGAGCACCCGGCCCGGGCGGAATCCAGGCGTTTCGCCAGCGGGGGCACCACGGTGGAGCGCATCACCTACGTCGAGGGCGCACGTGTCGAGGTGAGCCAGAGCACCGGAGTCTTCGAGGTGCCGGTAGCCGGCAAGCTCCTGTTCGCAGACCGTCGCCCGCAGGCCGGCCCGGAGCGTGACGCACCTTCGCCCGCCCCGGGTCTGACGCTGGGCGCCAACTCGGCGCGAGGCGACACGCTGTTGTCCTGGAACGGGACGATGCGCTACCAGCGTGGGGATGGGCGGGTGCATGCCACGGACACGGTGCGGGCCATCCACATCGACGCCAGCGGGCAGGCCCAGCTCGAATGCGACGACCTGCTGGCCTTTGTCGAAACCCAGGCGGGGGGCCAAACCCCGGTGGGCGAGCTGGTTTCTGCGCTGGCCAGCGGGCGGGCGTGGCTGCGCTCTCAGGGGCGCGAGCTGGCCGCGGGGCAGGTGAGCTATGACGCCCGCTCGTCGGTCGCCCAGGCGGATGCGAGCATCGGCGGGCCGGTGACGATCTCTGATCCAAAGACGGGCGTGCCACTCAAGGCACGCCGCGTCGTGTGGTTTCTCAAAGGCGACCGCGTGGAGGCGGAAGGGATCGATCAGATCGCGACCCCCCGGTAGTCGCCCTGACCGGCACCGGCACGTGCCGCAGCACCGCCTCGATCAGCCCGGGGAACATCTCGGCCAGATCGGCCTCGCGCAGCGAGTTGAGGCGGCGAACCCCATCTTCGCGCTGGCGAATGAGCCCCGCGGTGCGCAACACGCGCCAGTGGTGCGAGAGGGTGCTCTTGGGGATGTCTGCGAAGAACTCCTGGCACGCGACTTCGCCACGTTGATGCACAAGACGCAGCAACCGGAGCCGCACGGGGTCGGCAAGGGCCTTGAGAACTTCGATGATGGTGACCTTCCGACGATTTCGCCGACGCATAGAACGCTCCACAGTTGCTCCGCTCCGCCCGCAAAGACGGGTCCCATACCCGTCGGGCTCTGCTGCACCAAGACCTCTACACAACCCGGTTCGACGCTCGCTCCGCGCAGGCAAACCCCCACGCGGCTGGGCGCGATCGACGACCCGGTGACAATCTGACACGTTTCGTTGAGCGACGGATCGCTCGCCATCTACCAGATCGGGCGCCCAGGCCGGGCAGGCCCGCCGGGGGCTCGCTTCAGCTCCGCCCGCCCGACCTTGCAAAGAAGAGTTCCCCGCGATCGCGGCTCGGATGGGCCAGGCTACTCAACCCCCGGGCAAGCCCGGGATCCCTCCCTGGCCTCCCCAGCACGCTCATGTAAAAGTTGCCGAACATTGATAATACATACGAGCACACTCGCTCATGGTTCGATCGCAATACACATTTTCCCACGCCACGCCATCAATACATTCCGCATCGACTTGTCCGCTGGATTCGGCGGAACTCACAGCGTGAAGAACTGCTACATTTTGCCCATTTTTTGGGCATTCTTGCGCTCTTCGCATCCCTTGGAGCCGCCGCGACATGAGCCGCGTAACCTCCGAAATCGGCCGGCATCTTAAGTAAGTCGATCTAGACTTATGTTCAGTAGCCTACACAACACCAGATCGTACCGAAGTATGCACATGGGTGCCGGCGCGATCTGATACGAGTTGACGCTCGGGCACCACCTGCCCATTCCGGCATGGGCTTCCTGCCCGCTCGCGTGAAGAAAGTCCAACCCCAACGCGGATCAAGAGCCGAAGTTCACGAACCGGCCGCGTCTGCCGCCGGGCGCAAAACCGCCAAACGCAGGCCAATCAAGCGAGCGGAAACCAAAGCTGCGCTGCCAAGCCCAGGTTTGGCAGCGCATCACGCGCACCATCGGACGAAACCCGGGATCCGTCGATGGCCCGTCACCGGGCAGACGCACCGTCGCGATGCTCCAGGAAGCCCAGGGGTTCCCCGACGCGATGGATGGCGATGGTGTTGGTCTTTTTCGCCTGGCCCAAGGGGCGACCGGCAAGCAGCACGATAGGGTCGCCCATTTGCGCCAGCCCGCGTGAGAGCAGGTACTGATCCACCGCGAGGTTCCACTCGCTCAGACTGCCGCTGCCGGGGGGTTGGGCGCACACGGGTGTGACCCCGCGCAGCATCGCCATTCGGCGGCAACTCCGCACGTCACTCGAGTAGGCCACGATCGGAATCTGAAAGCGATTCTGGCTCAGATACCGGGCGGTCCCGCCGTTTTCCGACCAGCAGACGACCACTTTGGCGCTCAGATCCCGGGCGATATCCCATGCGCCGTGGGCGAGGGCCGCGATCCCTCGGTGGGCCGCCACTAGCTTGGAGGGAGGGTGATCTTCCTGCGTGAGGGAGCGCAAGCGTTCTTCCGCCGCCGCGATGATCCGGGCCATGGTCTCGACGACCAGCACGGGGTGCTTTCCGCTGGCGGTCTCGGCGGAGAGCATCACCGCGTCGGCGCCGTCGAAGATGGCGTTGGCCACGTCGCTGGCCTCGGCCCGTGTGGGGATGGAGTTCTCGATCATGGTCTCGAGCATCTGGGTCGCCACGATGCAAGGCTTGCCGTAGGCGGCGCTCACTTCGACGATTCGCTTCTGCACCACCGGCACCTGCGCGATATCCATCTCGACGCCCAGGTCCCCTCGGGCCACCATGATCGCGTCCGACGCGTCCACGATCGCTTCCAGGTTGTCCACGGCCTGGGGCATCTCGATCTTGGACACAACGGGAATCCACGGGCCCTTCCCCTCGTCGGACATCTTCGCGACGTAGTCGCGTAGCTCCTTCACCTCGGTCGGATACCTCACAAACGAGAGAGCCAGCCAGTCGAGTTCATTCTTAAGCGCCCACGCGACGCACTCCCAGTCCCGCGCGGTGATCGCCGGCGCCGACAGGCGGCTGTGCGGGAGGTTGATCCCCTTCCCGCTCGTGATGTTCCCCCCCACCACCACGCGACAGCGCAGTTCCCCCGCGTCGGGGTTACGCTCGACTGCCAACATGCGGATGGCCCCGTCGTTGATCAAGACCTTGTGCCCGGTCTCCACTTCGTCGACCAGGGGCTGATAGGTGATCGGCAGCACCGGCTCCTCGCCATGCTCGCCTTGGCGAACAAACGCCAGGTCGATCCCCTGCTTGAAGATCACATCCTGGCCCGGGACAACCGCGATCGTCCCCCCTCCGGAGGCCGAAGCCTTGCCGACCCCGGCGGGAACCTTCCCCACCCGGATCTTGGGCCCTTGAAGATCGCCCAGGCAGGCCACGCTCACGCCCATCGAGGCCGAGACATCTCGCACGACCTTGAGTCGCTTTTCATGCGCCGCGAAGTCGCCATGGCTGAAGTTGAACCGGAAAACCGCCACGCCCATCTCGATCAAGCGTCGCACAGTGTCGGGGGTGTCGCTCGAGGGGCCGATGGTCGCGACGATGCTCGCCAAAATCGGGGGCGCGGGGACCTCGCAGTCCTTGGTGGGAACCCGTGGGGCTTGTCCGGTTGGTGTGGCCATGATCTCTCCCTGAACGCCACCCCGTCCTTGGGGTGGTCGTGTCTTGGTTCGTGTGTGTGAATCCGCTCGCGACGCCTATCGCCCCATCTCGATCACCCGCCGGTAGTTATCGGCAAAGTAGCGGGTGTACTGAATCTCGCACTGCCCGCGAAGCTTGGGTTGTTTCCAGATTGCCGCGATCTTCGCGAAGTTTTCCGGAGTGAAGGCCAGTTTTTCTCCCTCAGTGGTGATCGTTTCCGGAAATGCGTAGAACAGAGCTTCCATCTCCTGAATCTTGTCCGCCCCGGCCCCGCCGGCCCTGGCCCGAATAAGTGCCTTCCACGCCTCGCGCACCTCGCGGCCGGTATCAACGCCAAACGCCCCCATCATGATCCCCAGCCCGTCGCGCCACCCCGCCGGCTTGGCCTTGCTGGCCGCCTCAAAGGGCGCCAGCCGGTCCACCATCGCGCGATCGTATTTTTCGTACATCACCCTTCGCACCGGCATACGCCGAAGCTCATAGTCCGCCGGTCCCATCGGCTTGCCATCAAACCCCGGCGGGTTCGATGCCCCGTTGGGGGACGAGGTGGCATGAAACTGCCACAACGCCTGCGCTTCTTCGCTCAAGCAGTACTCCACGAACCGCTTGGCCAGCTCCGGGTGCGGGCACCCGCGCAACACCGAGACGGGGTCCGCATCCACGTACACCGACCCCGGCGGATCGACATACCCCACCCGGCACGTCAGCGGGTCTTCGCCCGGCTTGGCCACGGCCTGGGCCTGGCCCCGCCCGTAAAAATCAATCGCAAACCCAGCCGCGGCCTCGCCAAAGCTCACGTCAATCGGGGGCTTTGGGGCCGAGTTGGTGAAGTACCTGGCATTCGCCGAAATCTCCCGCAGCAACCTCCACCCCTTCTCCCACCCCTCCGCCGAGAGCAAGGCGTCCAGGCTGGTCGCCACCGACCCGCTTTGCCTCGGGTCCGCCAGCGAGACCTTTCCGAACATTCTGGGGTCCGCAAGATCGTGAAAGCTGGTGATCTCCTTCATCCCCGCCTTGGCGAGTTCATCACGATTAAAGACCACCCCGAAACTCGACAACGCCACCCCGAACCAGTGCTGCTGCGGGTCATAGAGCTGCTGCGTGCCGATCTTGTTCTCGCCAAACCACGCATCCAACTGGGCCTGGGAGAAATCCAGGGCCGCCGCCATGGGGATTGTCCGCTCCACCAGCGTGCCGTCCGGCCCGGGCAGATCGACCTTGATCCCGCGTTTGAGCTTGCCAAACTCGTACGACCCGCCTCCGAACATCATGTCGTACGAGGTGCTGCCGGGCTTGCAGGTTGGGTTGGCGGGGTTGGAAAAATCAAACGCACCCGCTTTCGCAACGCTGATGAAGTGCGATTCCAGAATCTGCCGGATCTCGGTCGTCCCCCCCGGCGTCCGCCAATCGATGAAGACCGGCTCGCCGTACTTGGCCTGATGCCAGCGAGAGAATCCCTGCGAAAACTCGCGCTGGATCTGCGGCACATGAGGTGTCACGATCACCAGCGTCGCCTCGCCCGGGCGTCGCTGCGCCCCCGGATCCTTGGGTCTCAGCGCCAAAGGCACCCCAAGCACCAGGGCCAGCACCAGACCCAAAATCACTCGCGTCGCGTTCATTGGGCACAGTGTAGAGGCTTTTCGCGCCGCCCACAGCGCGCTGGCCCGCCCCTCAATAC
>JAKFUN010000217.1 GCA_021732675.1 Phycisphaerales bacterium | reverse complement strand
GGGCAGCGCGATGCGCGCGGGCAGCAGCGTTGGGGCGGCGGCCACCGCCTCGGTGATGGTGCCAAAGTCGCCGCTCAAATACCGATCAAAGGCGTAGTGCCCGATGTAGACAGTCAGCCCCACACTCGCGAGCTTGGGAAGAAGCTTGTCGTGCCACATCGGGGCGCACTCGGGGCGAGGCGGGGCATCGCCGGAGCTCGCCTTGCCGGGGTAGCAAAAGCCCATCGGCATCAGTGCGATTAGCCGATCGTCATAGAACTGCTCGTTCGAAACACCAAGCCACTCACGCAGGCGATCTCCCGAGCGATCGTGCCACGGGATGCCGCTCTCGTGCGCGGCCTTGCCCGGGGCCTGGCCGATGATGAGCACGCGGCTATCACGACTCCCAGCCAGGAGCGGACGCGGGCCCAGCGGCAGATGGCGCTCGCAGTGAGTGCAGGCTCGGGCTTCGGTGATGACGCGCAGGGACGTTGGCATGACCCTTAGTGTTGGCTCGCCTGAGCGACAGCTCATGCGGCTCTTGGCGAGATTCGGGCGAGCAGTCGTCAAGAGGGAACCCGCCCGAGCGACGGGCGTTTGAGCGCCGCCCTTTGGTGTCTCACGGGCGATGTTCATCGGGCATCGAGCGCAGGGTTACTTGGCCGCGTCGGCGGGCTGGTAGGTCGTCGCAGGATACGTGCCGAACGGGCCAGCCTTTTCGTTGAGCGTCGGGTAGCCGCGCAGGTAGATCCAGTCGGTCTCCTGCGCGGGAACGTGGCAGGCGATGCAGTCGAGCTTGTAGTTGGTAGAAACGTTTTTGGTGGGGTCGGATTTGTTGTACAGGGCCCAGCCCCAGCCGCGGCCCCAGTTGGGGTTGTCTGGGAAGGAATTTTTGGCGTCCTTGACCATCACGAACCAAACCTTGATCTCGCCATCCCAGCGGGCCTGGCCGGTGGTGAGTTTGGCTTCGTGCCCTCCTCGAACTTCCTTGACGATGGTCGCGCCGTCTGGCCACTTGCCGTCGTTGATGAATGAGGTCACCGCGTCGGGCTGGGCGTAGACGTCATGGAGGCCGATGCCGCCCCCCTCTTCGGTGACAGACCACGAGCCCAGGTGAGTCCATTTGAGGCGATAATCGCTGGGAAGCGAGATCGCGCCTTTGGCATCGACATATGAAGAGGGGAACTTGGCGGCTTCGGAAGTCTGTGGCTGGCGTGCGACAGCGAGCAGCACCCCAAGCGCACCAAGACCAAAAAACGACAAAAACGCGACGCGGGGGATCGGCATGGAGAGCGCCTCTTGGGGTAGCGAACAGCGCGGGGCAGGGTGAGAAAGGCAAACCCCTTGGGCACCGGATAGTGGCCAAGGGTTCGTGTTCTTGCGAGGCTCTTACGAAGCCGTGTAGAAGCGTTCAGAGATGACCTTGTCGTTCTTCCACCTGCGGACCAGGATCTCGTTCCACAGGATGGGACCGGTGGGGCCATCCATGTCAAAGGTCCATTCGTTCAGCGTCACGCCCTCGCCCACGCCCGCCGCGTGCAGGGTGGCACCGTTGAACTTCTTCAAAGTGGCGAAGAAGGCAGAAAGATGGGCGTGCTGGGCATTGCGCCCGTGACGAGCCGGATGATTGCCTTCCTGGAAGGTGCAGTCGGTGTCGTAGAACTTCTCGAGGGCGTCGAGGATCTTTCCAGCACCGGTCATCTGGTTGAGTTCATTATTGAGTTTCGCGATGGTTTCTTGACTCATGATACAACTCCTGAAAGTCGGCGCTACGCCGATATCTTGCGGGCAGACCAACGTGGGATGGAACAAATGCGGCCAAAGGTGCAGCCGCCTTTGCGGCTACTTGGCGGGGGCAGACTTGGCTTTGACCTTGGCCTTGGCTTCGCGAGCGATGGGGTAGTACTTGATGAACGTGTAGTCGTCGGCGGGGCCGGCGTTGGCCTCGTGGCACGAAGAGCAGTTGGCCTTGGGCTGAGCCGCGGCTTCGGGGGCGTAAGGCGGAGCGGCGTGGTTGAAGTTGTAGTAGGCCCAGTTGTTTGGCGTCTCGGGGTTTTTCTTGGAGTCCTTCACAGCCACATCCAGCCCGTGGAACTCGCCCCCGAAGTAGCCTTTGCCGCTTGAGGCCTGCTTCTCACCCACCAACACCAGCTCCTTCGCCAGCACGGTGCCATCAGGCCACACGCCGTTCTTCTTGAACTCCGCCCATGCCCACGGGGCCACGTAGGTATTGTGGAACTCCGGGAATGCGGCTACGCCATTGTTCTGGTCGTTGGGGGTCACGGGCGTGCCCAGCTGAACCCACTCACGGAAAATGGCCGGGTCCGGTGACTTGAGCTTGCCGTCCGCGGTGTACTGCGGCTTGGTGGCATCGGCGAGCGACATCTGCTCGCCAGCCGCCGCCATCAGGGCGGCCGCGCCGGCCAACGCTCCAACAACCACGCCCCCCACGATCCACGAATTGAACCTACGCATCAATAAACTCCTTGGCTGAAGGCACCCCTCCGGCGACGCGAGGGCCGCGCGAAGGCTGCGTACACAAAAACTGGCCCAGGTGCCACTGGCGGGGTGCCAGTGAAATCACGCGATCGTGACAGACACATGGGCATTGGCGAATCAGCGCCAAGATCCATAGCATCCAACATGCCAACGCAGAATGGCACTTTTCAAGCCAAAAACAACCGCGTTTCGCGGCCAATCCCACGTTCGGCCGTGGCGCCGCGACCAAACGCGGGCAGAGAGGTGAGCAGCATGTCCTACCGCGAGTTTCTGGACACACTTCCGTGCCCAGCACTTTTGCTTGATATGGAAACTTGGAAACCCACGGTTTTCAACAACCATGCCAATGAATGCCTGGGGTACTCACCCGGCGAGTTCGAAAAGCTCACCATCACCGACTTCGAGGTCGTCCCCAATCCTTCCGAGACTCGCGACCACATCGCCGCCATTCGCGCCTCTCGATCCGACGCCTTCCCATCCGTGCAGCGCGAGAAGAACGGGCGGCCCGTGCATCTGCGCGTCCGCCTCAACGTCATCAACTTTCAAGGGCGCGACGTCATGCTCGCGTTGTGGGAGCCCAGAACCGTCGCGCACGAAGTGGCGCCGACGGCTCTCCAAACTCCCAGCGAAGCGTCGTGGCTCTGGCGCGAGCGGCGCATCGTTGCCGAGTCGGAACGGATGCGCAAGGTGCTTGCCAGGGTCGAAAAGCTCGCGCGGACGACCCTGCCGGTCCTCATCACCGGCGAAACCGGCACGGGTAAAGATCTCGTCGCACGCCGCCTGCACGACCAGAGCCATCGGGCGGCGCGCACGTTCATGCCGGTAAACTGCGCGACCATTCCCGGCGACCTTCTCGATGGCGAGCTCTTCGGCGTCGAACGCGGCGCATTCACCGGCGCCGAGCAACGCCGCGCCGGGCGATTTGAGGTCGCTCAGGGCGGCACGGTGTTCTTGGACGAAGTAGGCGAACTGAGCTTGCTGGCCCAGGCGAAGCTGCTGCGGGTATTGCAAGATGGCGAGATCCATCGTCTGGGGGCCGCGCTGCCCCAGCGGGTTGACGTGCGGATCATCGCCGCCACCAATCGCGACCTGGCGAACATGGTCATCCGGGGAACGTTTCGGCTGGATCTGTACCATCGCCTCGCCGGCGCGAGCGTCGAACTGCCCCCCCTGCGAGATCGCCCTGAAGACATCGAGCCGCTGGTGGCTCACGCGATCTCCCTCCTGGCAGCTGATCGCGTGACGCGATTCTTTAGCAAGGCTGACATGGACCGCTTGCGCCGCTGGAGCTGGCCAGGCAACGTGCGGGAACTCATGCGCACGGTCGAAACCGCGGCTGCCCTCTCGTCGGACGGACGCTTGGATCTCGACGGCTGGCTCCCAATCAGCATCGGAGGAGAGCAAGGCCCCGCGACCACCTTGGACGCCGCCATCCGCGCCCATGTGCTGCGCACGCTCGAAGCGTGCGACTGGACCATCGAAGGAGCCTCCGGCGCCGCCGCCCGCCTGGGCCTGCGCCCAAGCACCCTGCGATCCAAAATGCAAAAACTGGGAATCCGGCGAGCGTAAAGGCTCCCCCCCGGGCACCAGGCACGCGATACGGTTAGCCCTGGGCCCCGTGGCGGAATGGCAGACGCAGCGGACTTAAAATCCGCAGCCCTTCACCGGGCGTGTGGGTTCAAATCCCACCGGGGCCATTCCGATGCGCTCACGCTCCCCGTGCTTCTCGCCCTCGCCACGGTCCGCGTCGACAAACAAGCCGCGCCTCGTCCGGGCAAGCCGCTCAGTCGGCGAGCTGCAGCGGGGGCCCAAACAGGCTTCTCCACCGGTCGGATTCATGGACCCGTTCAAGCGCGGCATGGCGGTTCGGCGCGAGCGGCCGAGCGAGGTCGCGCCCCCAAAACCACCCGTTGGTGCCTCCGTCTGCTCCGATCCTGACATCCAAATCAAGCATTTTGAGTGTGATGGTCGTGCCGCACTCAAGGACTGTGCCGTTTGGTTCGATGTCGTTGAGGGATTCTCCGCACATTTTGACGGGACACGCCATGGACAAAGCCAGTATCGTCGGAACATTGCTGATGACCTTCATCGTCGGGCTCGTCTGTTATCAGGCGACTCACGGCGACCTCATGGCCCTGTGGTCTTCCAAGGGCTTTTACATGGTGATTATCGGGTCGATCGCGGCGGTGCTCATGTCCATGCCGCTCGACCGGATCATGATGGTCCCAGGGTACGTGAAGAAGTTCATGTTCAACAAGACGCCCCCGACGATCGACACCATCAACCTGGCCGTGCTTCTTGCCGAACGCGCCCGCCGTGACGGAATCCTCGCCCTGGAGAGCGAGATCGCCAAGATCGACGACCCCTTCCTCGCCAGTGGTCTCAAGATGGCGGTGGACGGGGTGGAGCCCGACACCATCGAGGCCACCCTGCGACTGGAGATCATGGCGATGCAGGATCGCCACAAGAGCGGCAAGAAGTTCTTCGATCTTCTGAAGACGTACGGTCCCGGCCTGGGCCTGGTCGCCACGCTCATGGGCCAGATCGGTATGTTCAAGAACCTCGGCGGCGATATCGCGACCATGGGGTACATGCTCGCGGTGGCCGTGGTCGCGACGATGTACGGCACCGTGCTCGCAAACTGCGTCGCCGGTCCGATGGGAGACAAACTCGCCTACCGCGCTGGCGAGGAAATCCTTCGGCGCGAACTTGTCATGCAGGCGATCCTCTCCATCCAGGCCGGCGAGAACCCGCGCTGCACGCTCGACAAGATGGCCGCGTTCATCCCCGCTTCCACCCGAGCGAGCCTGAAGGCAGCCTGATCCCACCTATGGAAACGGAGGTGTGAATGTCCGACCACGAGCATGATCGTACGCACAACGCCGAAGGCGCTTCCCAAGAGAAGCACAAGAAGCACAAGAAGCATCATCACCACGGCGCGCACGCGGAGCACGAGCACGAGGAAGGATGGATCGTCTCCTTCGCCGACAACGTGCTTCTCATGATGGGTTTCTTCGTCATCCTCCTCGCCATGAACATGGGCCCCAAGGGCTCTTCGGACTCGGCACCCTCCTCAACGTCGGAGGAGCGCCTCCTCGACGTGGCCATCGCGGTCCGCGAGGCCTTCCACAACCCCGTGTCCATGGACTCCATTCTCCCCGAGGACCAGGCCCTGATCCGGCGCCTCAGAGACCGTCGCAAGCCCGGCGCGGGCGACAGCCCCACCGACGCCGGTGAGACCCCCGCCAGCGACGGACACCAGGACACGGTCGGAGGCAAGGGCATCTCCAACGTCCGCCCGTCAGACTGGCAGGATGAAGCCGACTTCGTCCAGTTCGATGACAAAGAAGTGCTCCTGAGCCCGCAGGCCAAAGCCACCATCTCCCAGATCTCGCGCCGCATCATGGATACCCGCTGGATGGTCGAGGTTCGGGGGCACGCCAGCAAGTGGGAGACCTGGCGCGACACAAAGAAGGCCCGTGACCTCGCGTATGAGCGCGCATGGGTCGTGGGCAACGAAATGGTCCTCAACGGCGTCCAATGGGAGCAGATCCGCCTGGTCTCCAGCGGCACGTGCGCCCCGATCATTGCCCGCGCCCGCACCTCGGATGAGGCCCAAACCAATCAGCGCACCGAGATTCTCGTGCTCCGAGAGCACGCGCCGCCAGACCCGTACAGCAACGCCCCCGTGCGGCCTGAGGAAAAACAGCCGGACCCGGACTGAGCAGCCAAGCCCGGGATACGCCCCCCCGCAAGCCACCTGCCTGGGTGTCGATTGAGTCAGGTTGCAACCCGCCTGATCGTTGGCTGGCAGCCTCGGCATCCCGGCCTCGGCATCCTGGCCCCGGCATCACAGTCGCTTCCGCGTCCTTCGACACCCCGCACCCCCCAAAACGCAAGAAACGCAGCCCGTGGCGGCAGGCTGCGTTACATCGCATGACATCGAAGTGACCCCGATGGGATTCGAACCCATGTCCCTACCGTGAAAGGGTAGTGTCCTAGACCGGGCTAGACGACGGGGCCGGCAAGGTCGTCATGGTAGGCCCTCTCCTTTCCCCGGGCCAAATCTTCGCCCCTCGTGGCTGCCCACCGACAGCCCCCGCATGCCCCACGGCCATGCGCCACCCCGCCTCACCCAAGGTGTTCGATCGCCGCGTCGATGTTCTTGACCGGCTCAAGCTGGGTTCCCGGCAGTTTCAGCTTGAGCCCCGGGGGCACCAACAACCGCTGATACCCCAGCCGCGACGCCTCGCGCACCCGCTGCTCGATCGCCGGCACGGGGCGGATCTCCCCGCCCAGCCCAACCT
>JAKFUN010000069.1 GCA_021732675.1 Phycisphaerales bacterium | reverse complement strand
ACCCTCCACGTCCGCACCCGGTTCGAGCCAACCCTCCCAACCCTTCCCCAAATCCGCGCCTGGGCGTCTTCCCATCCAGATTTCCTGAGACACCGCCCGGTTATCCGCGCCCATTCGGGGCTTTTGCCCCAGTGGCAGGCAACCCGGCCCCCAATCGCACGTATAACAAGGGCTCAGATCGAGTATGACTTCTTCGCGTTCGCGCGGTAGATAGCTTGGGCGGCATTCCGAACCTGTTCTCACTCTGCTGAATCATCCCCTTGCCCTCTGGGCGTCCTGAATCAGGAGATCACCATGCGTTGGACGAGCCTTGTAGCCGCGTTGCTGTGGGTGTGCCTGGCCACGATGGCGAGGGCTCAGTGCGAAGGGCGATGGATCGGGATGGATTCATCGGTCGCGACCACGGTGGCGTTCCCCTCGGGCATCTTCACCAAGCAGGGAACCTGGGACCCCGATGGCCCGGGCCCGCAGTCGCCTTGGTTGATCATCGGGGGAAACTTCACGGGTTTTGGCACTCCTGCAGCGAACTACATCGCCGGTTGGGATGGCAGCGGCTGGCACAACTTTGCCGAAGGCTTCAACGAGCGGGTCCGTGCGTTGGGCACCTATCAGGGGCAGCTCATCGCGGCCGGGTTGTTCACGGCAACCCAGAACGGCACACCCATGGCGCACATCGCCCGCTGGGATGGGGCGGCTTGGCGGCCCCTCGGCGCGGGAGTCACCGACTCATCCTCCACCGCGACGATCTGGTGCATGACCGAAACGCCCGACGGGCTTTACGTTGGGGGCAGTTTCAACTCCATCGGCGGCGTGGCCGCCACAAACATCGCTCGCTGGGACGGTTCGGCCTGGCACGCAGTCGGGACTGGGCTGGATGGCGAAGTGGATGACCTGAGAATCTTCCAGGGAGAACTGCATGCTGCGGGTCTCTTCTCTCACTCGGGGGCGATCGCGATCGCGGGGATCGCTCGCTGGAACGGATCGGCTTGGGCGGGAACGGGCACAGCCGCGGGGACCACGGCCAGTTCGCTCGAGACATACCAAGGCCGGCTTCATTCTCTCTTGAAAACTCTGGACTCGACCGGTCAGCCCGTGGTCACCCTTTCGGATCTGCGGCCCGCCGGTTGGCACCCCATTCTCACCAACGCCGGCGCCAGAGTACTCCGAGAGTTCCAAGGCAACCTGTATATTGGGGGTGGCGGCACTGAATTCGCGATCGCGGGCGATCCCACCCGGAGTGGCCTTTCTCGCGGCCTGATTCGCTGGGATGGGACTTCGGCGACGCCCCTTCGGTGCAAGTTTCAATGTCCCCCTCAGGATGCGCCGGGCACCAATGCCATCATTTCTTCGATTATCGTCTATCAGGGGATGATGTCACTTTCGGGGACCGGCTATCCCGCAGTCAACTCGACTTTGTTCGCCTATGTACAGTTGCACGATGGGCAAAACTGGAAACCCTTTCCAGGCGAAGGCACCACCGTCGGTCAAGTTACTGATTCCTTGGCGCTCGATGATCAACTGATCGTCGCGGGCGACTTCCTGCAGTTCCGGGGTCTCGCAGCCAACAACGTAGTCGCCTGGAATGGTCGTGATTGGCAGACGCTCGGGAATGGCCTTCCAGGCTATCCGGTCGCGATCGCGAACTGGAACGGCCGCGTGGTGATCACTGGCCGAAGTGATGTGGCTGTGCCCGGCCAGAAACAGTACTTCGTTGTCAGTTGGAATGGAACCAGTTGGGACTACGTCGGCGAGGGCTTTGACAGCCAGGTCATCTGCATGGCGGTGTACCGGGGCGAGCTCTACGCGGGAGGTGACTTTTCGACGATTCAGAATCGCCACGGGGACGCTATCAAAAAATGGACCGGCACGCAATGGCAAACGGTGGGGAGTACAACCGCCCATATCCTGCCGCCAACTGTGCCGTATAGCTACACCGCCGTGAAACTGTTCGTTTTCCAAGACGTACTCTACAACTACGGATGGGAGATCGACTCGAACAACTATCCATACCCGGGCCAGGTATCTTGCCTCGAACAGTGGGATGGCACACGCTGGGTCTATCTTGGAAACAACCCCCCCGCCAATACCATTGATGATGGAAGCCTGCTCTATCAGACGTGGTCAGATCGCTACGGGCAGAGCTCTCAAGGCGTCGCTGGCGTCGGAGAGGATGCTGTACACGTGACGCAATTGGGCTCGCTGGGCAACTGTCGATACTACGGCGGCATCCCCTTGAGTCTCGCTTTGGACGCTGACAACCAACTTGTAGTCGGAGGGCACATTTGCACCCTCGATAACCAGACAACGGCAGGAGGCGTCGTCCGCTGGGAACAGAACGCGTTTCACTCACTCGGCGGCGGCGTCAGCCTCAATCCCGTCGCTTCGATCGCCTACTCCGGCATTGTCAACACGCTCACCCGCTTCCGGAACGAGCTTGTTGCGGGCGGCGACTTCTCGTACGCCGGCGGGGCTCCCGCTTTCAACATCGCCCGTTGGACCGACACTGGTCTGGTCACCTTTGCTCAGCAGCCCGCCCCCACTACCTCGTGCCCCGGAGGCGACGCCGCCTTCGCCGCCCTCCCCGCCTCCGGCTACGGCGACAGCACGCTGACCTACCAATGGCTGAGGGACGGTTTGCCCCTCGCCGATGGCCCGGCACCCTCCGGCGCCCACGTCGCCGGGAGCACCACCCTCAACCTCACCCTCTCCCGCGTCAGCCCCGCCGAGGCTGGCGACTACGTCTGCGAGATCACCAACTCCTGCGGGCTGGCGACTTCGCAGGTCGCGACGCTCACCGTCCGCCGCCCGTACTCCCGTGAATGTGGCGGACCCGGCTGCGAACCCGACCTTAACGCCGATGGCAATGTGGACGAAGGCGACATCGCCTACCTCATCAACATCATCGCCGGGGGCGACAACCCGACGGCCGCCGACCCGGACTTCAACCAAGATGGCAACGCCGACCAAACCGACATCGACTCGCTGATCGGAGTCGTGGCCGGCGCGGCGTGTCCGTAACGGGCTTTGTGCTCCTCGCAGACGCGCCATCAACCGTGCGAGTCCACGCGGCGGGTTGAAGGACCGGCCCCGGCTCCCGCGGGGACGGGCTCTCCAAGAGACGAGACTGCCAACCGTCTACACTTGGCACTAGCGGCGGGAGCATGGTTTCCCGCCGCCTGTTCGGAGCCTGTATGCCCTTCACGATCAAGCCTGATGACGCGTTGACGGTGGACGCGGATACCACCAAGTACCTCAAGGACCACGTCGACACCGGCGATCGCTGGGTGCTCAACTTTGGCCCTCAGCACCCCGCCACGCACACCACGCTGCGCCTGGTGCTGGAACTGGACGGCGAACGCATCGCCCGCTGCACGCCCCACATCGGCTACCTGCACAGCGGCTTCGAAAAGCTCGCCGAGAGCCTGGACTACAACCAGTACGTCACCATCGTCAGCCGCATGAACTATCTGAGCCCGGTGTCCAACGACATCTGCTGGCACCATGCGGTGGAGAAGCTCTTCGGCATCGACATCACGCCGCGGTGCAAGGTGCTGCGCACGATCATGGCCGAGGTCGGGCGGATTCAGGACCACCTTCTCTGCGTCGGGGCGGCCGGGCTGGACCTCAATGCCTTCACCGGCTTCATTTACGCCTTCAACGTTCGCGAGAAGATTTACGACCTCTGCGACTTCATCAGCGGGCAACGCTTCCACCCCGACTGGACCCGCGTCGGCGGCCTCATGCAGGACCTGCCCAACGAAGAGACCTTCAAGCAGCTCGTCAAGAAGCTGATCCGAGAGGAAGTGCCGCGGGCGATTGATGACCTGGAAACCCTGCTCAACCGCAACCGGATTTTCATGGATCGCACGCAGGGGATCGGCGTGCTGACGAAAGAGGAAGCGATCGGCTGGTCGGTGTCGGGCCCGATGGCCCGCGCCAGCGGCGTCATCCGCGACCTCCGCAAGGACGAGCCCTACCTCTGCTACGCCGACAACTGGGACGGGCTGGGTGCTCCGGGCGTCAAGTTCCAGGTGCCGATCACCGAGGGTGGCGACGCCTATTGCCGCTACTTCGTGCGACTGGAAGAGATCAAGCAGAGCGTCAAGATCATCGAGCAGCTCATCGACAACATCCCCGGCGGGTCGGTCGACGCCTTCGCCGACTCCAAGGTCGTCAAGCCCAACAAGAAGGACGTCTACGGGTCGATCGAAGGGCTGATCCAGCACTTTGAGATCATCATGTCCAATCGCGGGTGGAAGCCGCCCTTGGCCGAGAGCTACGGCGCGAACGAAACCGCCAACGGCGAACTGGGCTACTTCATCGTGAGCGACGGGTCGCCCCGCTCGTTCCGCGTGAAGACCCGGGCGCCGAGCTTCGTCAACTACGCGACCATCAGCAAACTGGCCGAGGGGCACCTGCTGAGCGACATCGTGGCGGTGATCGGGTCGATCAACGTCGTCGCGGCTGAGCTGGACCGGTAGAGTCTTGCCCGGGCGAGTTCACCTTACCCGGGGCTGCTGGCACCAAGGAGGATCTCGTCGCGCTTGTTGGCGATGAAGTTTCCGTCGCGCAGTCCCCCGAGCGATTGGACGATCCAGTCGGCCACTTTGTCGAGCGGCATGGTGACGCGGTCGCCCTTATGGTGGCCGGTAACTCCCGCGGGCTCGTCCTTGAGAACACCGGAGATGCTGGTGCTGTCGATGGTGTCGACGACGATCCACTCCATGGTGGTGCCTTTGCTGGCGGTGGTAAGGTTCACAGCCGCGGTGAAGGTCTCGGCCGAGCTGCGCTTCGCGAAGGCGGCAGCGAAGTCGGGAAAGCGGGTGCGGGCGTCGTTGCTGGCGGCCAGCAGGCGCGGATCGTCGTCGTCGATTTCGATCTGGCCCGGGCGGCGCTGAAGCTTTTTGTCCTGCTCTCGGCGGTTGTGTTCGGTGCGGGCTCTTTGCGCTTCAATCTGCTGGGGGAGATAGAACTTAAAGACGCCGACGGCTCCCGCCGCGACCAGGATCATGGCGATCAGGATGACTTTGAGTGACACTGATTAGGCTTCCTATCTTCGGGGCCAACGTGTGGCTGCGATGCGAAACGATCCGACTACTTGTGCCCGGCGGCCATGTGCTCGGCGAATAGCTGTTCCACCGCGCTACCGATGAAGTTGCATTCGCGCGTGCCGTCGGAGTGCTTTACCAACCAGTCAACCACATCGGCCTGGGGAATGGTCACGCGCTCATTCAGGTGGTGGCCGATGGCAACGGTGGGCTCTTCCATGAACGTGCCCGAGACATTCAGGGAATCGAACGAGTCTACCTTCAGCCACTCGTGGTCTTCCTGGTTGGAAGAGGTGTAAAACATGGCCTGGACCATGTAGGCGGCACCGGGCTCGTGTTGGGCGTAGAGCTTGCCGAACTCGGGGAGGCGGCGCTTTGCCTCGGTCTTGGCGGCCAGGATTTTCGGGTCGTTATCGTCGAACTCGAACGTGGCGGCGCGCTCTTGTTCCGCCTTTACCTCGCGCTCGTGCTGGCGATCGCGCCGGTGGGAGCCTGCTTCATAACGCAGGAGCACCCTCACACCGATGCCCACCACGCACAGCAACGCGACTCCGATTGATGATCCTGATCTTGCGTCCACCTCATACCTCCGACCCAGCCGCACAAAGATTACTACACAGCATTCATCGCCAATGGCGGGGCGTGCAAATGCTACTGTGTCGGCCATACTCATGCAAGTGTAGATTTGGCTCGCGTGGCGGTATTGGCGCGATCCTCATGTAAAGCCACGGGCGTCACTGGAGCCGCGCGAAACAACGGGCGGGTTGAATCGGGTTGGTCCAAGTTGGCTCAGCGAGGATTGGCACGGCGGCTACCCCGGCGCCGAAGGCAGATGGGAAAGAAGCCACAGGTTGAAGGCCCGTGCCGCAGGATCGGATTGTCAATCCGTGAAGTGCTAAGGGCTTGCGGTCATGTGGCTTCGGCCGGGGTGGCAAAGACAAAGCCACTTCGGTATCCTCCGGAATGGCCATCGAGCAACTCACGCCGGAACAGATTCGCGATTGGACCCGTCAGCAGAAGGACCAATGGTGGCTCACCCGGATTTATCGGGCGTCGATGCCGCAGCTCACCTTTCGCGCCGGTCTCACGGGCTTTTTGTTGGGCGGCTTGCTGTGTACGACAAACTTGTACGTCGGGGCCAAGACGGGCTGGTCGCTGGGGGTTGGCCTGACGAGCGTCATCTTGGCCTTCGCGGCTTTCCGGATTCTGTCGACCGTTGGCATGCGGGACATGACGATCCTGGAGAACAACTGTTCGCAGTCGATCGCGACCGCGGCCGGCTACATGACCGGGCCCTTGACCTCGGGCATGGCGGCGTACATGTGGGTGGAGAACAAGATCATGCCCTGGTGGCAGATGTTGCTCTTCAATGTGGTCCTCTCGATTCTGGGTGTGCTGGTGGCGTTCCCGATGAAGCGCCGCTTCATCAATGACGAGCAGCAGCCGTTTCCGGAAGGGCGGGCGTGCGGGGTGGTGCTAGATGCGTTGTACACCTCGCAGGCGGCGGTGGGGATGTTCAAGGCCCGGCTGCTGGCGATCGCGGCGCTGGGGGCGGCGAGCCTGCAGATCCTCATGAGCGCCGGCTACACCAAAACCCTGCACGCCGCCACGCTGGCGTTGCAGCATGGCAAGAGCTGGGGGCAGACGCTGGTGGACTACAAGACGGAGTTGGCGGCGACCTGGCACCTGCCGGAGAACTTCGACAAGCTGTATGCCTGGCTGGCCACCAAGGGAATGGAGCCGAAGCTCGCCAAGGTACCGATTGCGCAGCTGGGGCTGAACCCGGCGCTGGATCTGGCGATGGT
>JAKFUN010000115.1 GCA_021732675.1 Phycisphaerales bacterium | reverse complement strand
ACGCCCGCCCGCGCCCCGCACAGGGCGCTTCCCCGCCCCGGCTTGGCTCCTGCCCCAAAGGCTACCGTTCCACCTGTGTCCACCGTCAACACACCACGCCCACCGGCCCCTTCCTGCGGGACGCGCCTCTCGCTCCCGGTCCTCCCCGCTCCGCGCGCCAAGAAGAGTAAGAACTCCCCCCGCCGCGCCATCGTCCTCGCCATCGTCTACGTCCTCATGATCGCCCACATCATTCAGTGGCTCGTCATGGGTATGACCCTCTCCCCCATTGAGCCCAGCGAGTCGATGTACTCCCTCGAGCAAGGCAAGCTCAACGCCGGCTTCATCTTCTTCTCCCTCGCCCTGCTTTGCACCTTCATCTTCGGTCGCTTCGTTTGCGGCTGGGGCTGCCACATCGTCGCCCTCCAAGACCTCTGCTCCCACTGGATGTCCAAGCTGGGCGTTCGCCCCAAGCCCTGGCGCACCCGCCTCCTGCTCTGGTGCCCCCTCCTGCTCGCCCTCTACATGTTCGTCTACCCCACCTTCGAACGCTTCGTGCTCGTGCCCGCCTTCACCGCCCGCAACATCCCCCAATCCGACTGGCCCTTCTGGCTCAGCAACCCCGGCAAGTTTCCCGGCTTTCACGCCGACTTCATCGTCCGCGATTTCTGGGCCACCTTCCCTCCCTGGTACATTGCCATCCCCTTCCTCCTCATCTGCGGCTTCGCCACCGTCTACTTCCTGGGCAGCAAGGCCTTCTGCTCCTTCGGATGCCCCTACGGCGGCTTCTTCGGCGTCATCGATCGCGTCAGCGTCGGACGAATCGTCGTCAACGACTCCTGCGAGCAGTGCGGGCACTGCACCGCCGCCTGCACCAGCAACGTGCGCGTCCACCAAGAGGTTCACGAGTTCGGCATGGTCGTGGATCCTGGGTGCATGAAGTGCCTCGACTGTGTCAGCGTCTGCCCGAATGACGCGCTCTCGTTCGCCTTCGCCAAGCCCGCGCTCCTCGCCAAGCCACGGCACAAGGACCCCGCGCCCAAGCGAGCCGCCCGCCCCGCGATGGATCTCTCCTGGCCTGAAGAGATCATCTTTTTCGTGCTCACCATCGCCCTGTTCCTGTCCTTTCGAGGAATGCTCAACCAGATCCCCCTTCTCATGGCAGCCGGCATGGCCATGATCGCCGGCTTCGGGGCCTGGAAGCTCTGGCGCTTGGCCCGCGACCCCAACGTCCGCGTGCAGAATCTCCAACTCAAGCTCAAAGGCCGTGTCACCAAGACCGGCGTGGGGTTTGCCCTGGTCTTCGCCCTTGTGCTGGCGTGCGGGGCGTGGTCGGGCTGGGTGCGCTTCGGACGCCTTCGCGCCGATCTCGCCGATGGAAAGGTCCTCACGCCCTACGACGTGGTGATGAACCCGGGCTATCGCCCCCAGCCGGCCGACCAGCGGCTCGCGCAAGCCGCGATCGACCTCTACCGCGCCACCGGGCCCCGCAGCGAGGGAGGCTTCGGCTGGGGCTATAAACCCGAGCAACTCGCCCGCCTGGCCTGGCTGCACGCCGTCAAGGGCGACCTGCCCAACGCCGAGCGCTATCTGCGGATCTCCATCGACCTCACCGAGCCGAGCAACTCGGTGGTCTTCGGGCTCGCGCAGTTCATGAGCAACCGGGGCGCCCCCGCCTGGCAGGTCGAAGCCATGCTCACCAGCGTGGCACAACGCTACCCGGCCCAGGTCGCCGCCCGCGTCACCCTGGCGCGCGTCAAGGCTTCGCAAGGGCGCGAGGCCGAGGCCGCCTGCAACGCCCTGATCGCCTTGAACACCGAGGGAGCAAGCCCCCAAGACCTCGCCGCGGCCAGCGAACTGCTCATGGACCTTGGCCAGCCCGATCTCGCCCTTCACCTACTCGTCAAGGCCTGTGAAGATCACCCCGACGATCCATTGCTCCACGCCGCCATGGGCCGGGCCATGTACTTCACCGGCAACCGCCCCGGCGCCGTCGCCCAACTGGCCCTCTCGGTGAGTTTGGCCCCCACCAACCTCGGCTATTGGGGCGCCCTGGGCCAGTTGCTCGACGAGACCGGCCAGCACGATGAAGCCGCGACCATCCGGAGGTTCAGCGCGACGCTGGCCCAGGACGAAGCCGCGATGCACCGCTGATTCCGCCCCGCATCGACGACTTTTGCGCGCTCTTTTTGGGCGATCGATCCAAACAGCGTTGTACCCCGCACCAGGGCGTGGTACTGTCCCCTTGACCCCTTCCATCCCCATCACGCCCCGGAGAAATGCGACCATGAACCTCCGACCCATCTTCGCCTCCCTCTCCATCGCCATCCTTGGTTTAGCCAGCGCCGTCCGCGCCCAGGGCTCCGGGCCCGACGTCATCGTCGGCGACCTGCCCGCCATGGCCTCCTATGGCTCGGTCGGAGGCATCAGCGCCTTTTCGCTCGCCACCACCTCCTGCAACCAGGGCACCTTGCCCCTCAACTGGTTCGCCGGCACCAACCAGCACCCGGTCATCTCCGGTTCCCTCTATCGCTATCGCATGGTCAACGGCGCCGGGCAGTTCGAGCAGATCGGCATCTCGCAGCTCAAGCACGGCTACTTCGCCCTCTCCGGCACCGTCTGCTTCACCGATTGCGTCGGCGACCCCACCGGGCACACCCTCGGGGTTCACTGCTCCGACCCCTACGGGGCCTCGACCAACGGCGTGCAGACCAACCTCGGCCCACGCAGCGATGTCAACGCCTTCACCGGCGCCTTTCCATATCCCTTCACCAATCGCGCCTTCTCCGGCCCGCTCGCCCGGCGTTTGCAAGTCGCCGACGCAGACCTTCTCCCCGCCAACAACCCCGGCGCGATCTATCTGGCCGAGGGGCACTACGTCGCCCCCGACGACGCCGCGGCCAACAACGCCGCCAACAACGCCAGCTACCGGCGCTACACCCTTGGGGGCACCGCCGGAAACTACACCTTCGCCCCCACCAGCGGCTTCTCCACCATCCGCACCCGGGCCGCCATCTTCGGCTGGCGCGAAATCGACAGTGCCGTCACCGTCGTCACCTCCGACGTCCCCGGCGAAGGCCGCTTCCAACTCGCGTACCGCGTTTCGCCCCTGGAAAACGGTCTCTACCACTACGAATACTGCCTGCACAACCTCAACTCCGATCGCTCCGGAGCCTCGTTCACCATTCTCTATCCTCAGAGCGGGTTTCAGTCGTGCATTCAGTTTCAAAACGTCGGCTTCCGCGATGTCGCCTACGACCCCACCGAGCCGTACGACGGCACCGACTGGACCTTTGAGCGTGGCGGGGCAAGCGCCGGGTGGACGATGGCCGCCCCCTTCGGTCAGAACCCCAACGGCAACGCCCTGCGCTGGGGAACCAGCTACACCTTCCGGTTTGATTCTCCCCGCCCGCCCACTGCGGGCACCGTGGAGATCGGGCTCTTTCGGCCCGGCACGCCCAGCTTGATCAGTGCCCTGGTCATGGTCCCCGCCTCGTGCGACTGCCAGGACACCGACTACAACGGCGACGGGAACGCAGATGCCAATGACGTCGACGCGCTGCTCAACGACATGTCGTCGGGAAGCCGGACTTCCGGCCTCGACCCGGATTACAACCAAGACGGCAACCTTGACATGTGGGACATCGACTTCCTCGTCAACTTGATCGCAGGTGGGCGTTGCGGGGGGTGATGGGTTCTGCCCGATAACCAGTCGGGCGAAACCCAAGCACGTGTGAACTTGGAGAACCTCAAGCAAAGATCTGGCAAAGTGCCGTCTAATTTCACTCGCGACTGCAACAATCCGAACGTCGGACGCGAACCAGCAGGCTACGGATTCCAAACAAAGGGGTACGCGCCCGCAAGGCGCTTCTTGAGGGAGCATCGATTTATGAAGACCAATCTTGTTATGAAAACCAATCTTGCGGCGTTCGCCCTGGCCGCCCTGGCATTCTCCGGGCTCTCCCACGGCTTCGACACCGTGACGGTAACCGCGACCGCCGACAACACGATGTACGAGTACGAAGGCTTTGGCCAGGATCTGAGCAACGGCACCGGGTCGTACCTCTTTGCGGGCGTCACTGCTTCGGGCCTGCGCCGGCGCGGGCTGATCAGCTTTGACATCTCCGATTCCATCCCCCCCGGCTCGACCATCCAGTCTGCGGCGCTCACGCTGCACCTTTCGCAGGCGACCTTCGGGCCCCGGCTTGTCACCCTCCACCGGGCCCTGGCCTCGTGGGGCGAAGGCAACTCCGACGCGCCAAACATGGAAGGGGGCGGAACCGCCGCCAAAACCAACGACGCCACCTGGCGCCATCGCTTCTACGACTCCACCCTGTGGAACACCCCAGGCGGGGACTTTTTCATCGCCCCCAGCAGCGGCGCCTTTGTCGACGAAAGCGACTTCTACACCTGGCCCAGCACCGACTCCCTGGTCGCCGACGTGCAGGGCTGGCTCGACAACCCCGCCAGCAACTTCGGGTGGGTGATCGTGGGCGATGAGTCAGCTTCTGCGACCGCCAAGCGCTTCGACAGCCGCCAGAACTCCCTTGACTCCTTCCGCCCGGCGCTCCTCATCACCTTCACGCTCCCCGGCGGCCCCACCTGCGACCCTGACATGAACCAAGACGGCAACGCCGACCAGGGTGACATCGACTACCTGATCAACGTTATCGCCGGGGGCGACAACCCCACCAACATCGATCCCGACTTCAATCGCGACGGCAACGCCGACCAGGGTGACCTTGACGCCCTCGTCAACGTCATCGCGGGCGGCGCTTGCCCCTGAGTGGCTCGCGGCACCCCTATCTGGCAGTCTCGATGACATTCCGAACCTCGGCGTACAGGTCGCTCACGCCCGCGCCGTGCTCGTCCATGGACCGAGGCGGCTGAATCTGTTGCCGCCACCGCTGCGCCTGGCTCGGGTTCTGCGTCAACTCGGTCAGCACCCGCGCCAGGTCGGCCCGGTCGTTGCCCCGGTGCAAGCGGCCATTGACGCCGTCGTGCAGAACGTCGGGAATTCCCCCCACCGCCGCCCCGATGACAGGGATCTTGCAGGCCAGGAACTCAAGAACAGTCTGCGGGCCATTGTCCCACCAGACGCTGGGCACCAGCCCGACATCACGCCCGAAGACCGCGCGGGGGAAGAGCTCGTACGGGTAGCCGTGCCGAACCGTGAGGTTGGCCAGTCGCGGAGCCAGCGCCGCCAGTCGCGGCTGCATCCCCTCCACATCCTTGGCGTTCACCAGCAGATCAAGTCTGGCCAACGCCTCGACCGGGACCATTTCAAGGGCATCCAGCAGCATGGGCAGCCCTTTGAAGTAGTTGTGATACCCCATGAACGCCAGTCGCACCGGGCGCGGAGGTTCAAACCCCGGCGGGGCAACGTGCAGGTCGGGCTCCCGGGCGAAGAGCTCGGTCATGCGCGTGCCGATCGGCATGACTTTAAGGGCCTTGGGGGAGACCCCGAACGACGCGAACTTGTCACGCACGAAGGTGCTGACGGCGAGCACGCGATCGCACGCGTTGAGCGCGTTGATGATGCCGGCACGACGGCGTCCAAAGGGGTGAAGCTCGCCATCAAACGCTGGCTCGGGGGTGATGGTGTTGTCCAGCGGGACGAGTTGCTCAGAGGGCGTGGGAGCCGGGATCGGGGCGACCACGCCGCTAGTCGGCAACGCGGGTTCGAACTTTGCTTCGGCGATCGTCTGTACTGGCCCGCCCGGCAGGGGGGCCAGGGGCGGCGCGGCCATTGGCGGGGAGACTGTGCCCCGGATCGCGTCGCGCCAGGTCACCGACACCGGGTGGGGCGCCGGCTGTGGCAGGGCGTGCCCGTAGACGCTGGCGTACTCGGAAGCGCGGCGGCGCTGCTCGCGCGGGCCGTCGAGGTGCTTGATGCACGTAGCACACGCGTGCCCGCCTCGCGAATCGCGACAGGGGACTACACCCGCGTGCATGAGGTAGACCTGGGGGCAGAGGGTGTGATAGTTGTGGAGGGAGAAGAGGACGCCCGGACGCCAGCCGCGCGCGTCGGGGGTGGCGAGCGAGGTGACGCAGCCGGCGGAGAAGCCCTCGATGTTGTGGATGTGGACGATGTCGGGATGCAGGAGCGCGATGAGACGGGTGAACTCGGCTTCGAGGGAGGGGCAGCTTGCCTCCGCGAGCGGGTCGTGGGTTTGCAGCGGGCCGGGGGAGATGACCGGGGAGTTGACGACTTCGAAGATGGCCACACCCCGCCAGGGTTCGCGGCGGCGGACCTCGCAGGCCCCCAGCGAGCCCGGCGTGGGGCCGGGGGTGTAGGTCTGGCCGCTGTAGAGCCAGGCGACTTCGTGGCCAATGGCGAGGAGTTCGAGGGCGAGGGCCTGCAGGTAGCCGTTGACGCCGCCACCAAGGGCGGCGCCGTGAGCGGGGGCGGTCCAGTTGATGAGCAGGACGCGCATGGGGGAGAGTAGGAATACAAGAGGGGGTGACGCAGAGGCACGTCGGGGATGAACGCCGCGAAACCGGGAAGGGAGACCGAGAAAGATCTCGGGATTCGCTTCGCTCATCCCAGGCGTGCCGAAACCGGAGTTTGCCGGCACCGAACAAATCTCGCCGATACGCTGAGAGGACCTACACGGGGGAACGCATGATTGAGATCCGCTGCGATAACTGTGACGCGACGATTCAAGTGGACAACCCGATCGTCGGGCAGAAGGTCAAGTGCCCAAAGTGCGGGGACGTGAACGTGCTGCGGGCGGCCCAGCCGGTGGGCGGGGGGAGCGTGAAACCGGACCGGGCGGCAGCCGCGGGGTATCCGCCGGCGTTTGGGCCCGAAGCCGACGTGATGTCGATTCGTCCGGCGATGATGCGGGCGAGCCCGGGGAAATTTTTCGGGTTGGTTTTGCTGCTG
>JAKFUN010000147.1 GCA_021732675.1 Phycisphaerales bacterium | reverse complement strand
GGTTAGAAGCACTGCGTCTCCTCAAGGTCCAACCGCGGCGGGCATCTCAAGGCTGAGCAACGAACTCAGGCTGGTCTCCCCCGTCAAAGTTCCCGTGAGAAAAACGCAGTGCCGAAGCGGTGTGGGGCCGTCACACGCTCGCGTCAGCATGAGGGTCAAAGCCCGGCGTCGGCAGCTTTACAACCTGCCAACTCCCGGCCCAACAGAAGCTCCGTACTCGGGACCACACCGGGCACGTCTCCGCCACCAAGCTGCCGCGAACACGGTGACAAACAAAAGAACCCGAGGCGTCGGCCAAAGGTTCCGCCCACCATCGCCGTTGCCGCCGTGCCCAAAGATCGCCCTTGAGCGCCACAACGTTCAAGGACGGGAAGACCAGCCACGCGCCCAACGGAAGCAGAACCCGCCGCAACCCACCGACCCAACCCGGGCCGGCAGTGTGGCATTCTCGCCGCAGGCGGGGTGGCAACAACCGCGCGTCACGAAGGCAGCGCGTGCAGTTCGTCGAAGTCGGCTCGGAGAGCCGGCCTACCAAAACCGCAATCCGCCACCCCTACACTCGTCTTTCCATGTCTTCCCCAACCGACCAACCCCGCTCGGCCCTGCGCGAGTTGCTTGTCATCGCCGGGCCCACCGTCGCGACGATGACCTCGTACACGGTGATGACCTTCACCGACAAGTGGCTGGTCTCGCATTTGGGTGCGTCGTTTGTCGGGGCGCAGGGCAACGGCGGGCTGGCGGCGTGGGTGCCGCAGAGCGTGGCGATGGGCGTTCTCCAAGTCATCAACACCTATGTCTCGCAGAACATGGGGGCGGGCAGGGCGCAGCGCGGGGCGGCCTATGCCTGGAACGGCGTGTGGATCGCCTGGATCTTCGCGGTTCTGTTCATTCCATACTCCTTCGCCCTCCCGTGGATCTTCGCCGAGGCGGGAATTGAGCACGAGCAGGCGGGGTTGGCTGCGTCGTATGGACAGGTGCTGCTCTTCGGCGCGAGTCTGAATCTCTCAACGCGGGCGATCTCCCAGTTCTTCTACGGCATGCACAAGGCCAATGTGGTGTTGGTCGCGGGGGTGACGGCCAACATCGTGAACCTCTTCGCCAGCGGCATCTTGGTCTTTGGCAATGGCCCGGTGCCAGCCGACTTGGGCCTCTTCGGGCGGGCGATCGGCGAGATCGGGCAATGGCTGGCGATCAAGCCGCAAGGCATGATCGGCTCCGGATACGGCACGGTGCTCGCGACACTGGTGGAGCTTGCCATTCCGCTGGCGCTCTTTCTTTCACCCAAGTTCAATCGGTTGTACAAGACACGCGGGGCGTGGAGGCCGTCGTGGCCTCACATTCACGACTTGTTCAAGACTGGCTGGCCGGGCGGGTTGATGTTCGGCAACGAGATGGTGTGTTGGGGCTTTTTTATGGTCTATCTGGTGAGCGGGTTTGGGGCCCAGCACGCCAGCGCGGGATGGATTGCGCATCAGTACATGTCGTTGTCTTTCATGCCCTCGGTGGGGCTGTCGGTGGCCTGCACGGCCATCGTGGGGAAGTACATGGGGGCCAAGCAGCCGCACGTGGCGGCGAGCCGTGCGTGGCTGAGCGTGAAGCTCGCGATGGTGTACATGGGGTTGTGCGGCGTGGTGTTCGTGGTCTTTCGCCGCGAGTTGGTGGAGTTCTTTGTGGATCCTGCGACGACGGCGGCAGACCGGGACCAACTCATTCGCCTGGGCGGGCAGATGCTGATCGCCACGGCTTGCTTTCAGCTGTTTGACGCGGTGGCGATGGTCTTGTCCGGCGCCTTGCGCGGGGCAGGGGACACCATATTTCCCGGAATTGCGACGGTGATCAGCAGTTGGGTGGTCATCGTCGGCGGCGGGCTGTTCATGACGAAGGTCTTTCCGGGGCTGCAAAGCCTGGGGCCCTGGATCGCGGCGGCGTGCTACATCGCCACCTTGTGCGTCATTCTGCTGCTGCGATTTACATCGGGGAAGTGGAAATCGATCGACCTGCTCAAGCACGCCTCGGGCGAGCCGCTGCAGGCGAAGGCCAGCACGACAGACGGGGTGATGAGCTGAGCGGGACGTCGGGCGCTCGATCGCGGCGGTTAGTGTTCCCAGCCCGCCTTGGAAACATCCAGGGTTTGTCCACCGGGGCCAAGCAGGGCGACGCCGGCCCCCGAGACGACCTCGCCGATGCAGGTGATTGGTGTGTCCCCAAGTGAGGCGGGCGCATGCGGGGCGCAGAAGAGGAGCTCGTAGTCTTCGCCGTCGGAGATTGCATGGGCGACCTCGCGCACGCCCGGTGAGAGTGGGATCTGGGCCGCGTGCAAGTGAATCCCGACGTTGGACGCTGTGGCGAGGCGAGAGGCGTCCAGGCCCAGCCCGTCGGAGACGTCGATCATGGCGTGCAGGTCTGGGCCGAGCTCGCGGCGGAGGAAGGCACCCTCGCGAACCCGCGGCTCAAAGGTCAGGTGGCGGCCCAGGCCATTGGCGAGGAGCGACCCGCCGATGGTTCCGGTCACAAAGACTTTGTCGCCGACCCTGGCGCCGGCGCGTGTGACGGGTGAACCGTGCGAAAGCCCGATGACCGAGAGGGAGATGAGCAGGGGGCCGTCGTGAGCGGGGGCGAAAGCGGCGAGGTCGCCGCCGACGATCGGACAGCTCCACAGTTGGCCCCAGTGGTGGATGGCGTCGGCCAGGACGCGGGAAGCGTCGGGGGGAAAGTCTGCGGGCAGGGCGGCGCTGCAGAGCCCGCACCAGGGCTCGCCGCCCATAGCCGCGATGTCTGAAATGCTGCGGGCCACGGCCTTGCGGGCGTAGAGGTTCAGCAATTCATCGCGCGAGAGATGGTCGACGGCGTTGTTGAGAGAGGTCCACCCGCGCGAGGGGCTGGGGGCGTGGCGGCCTTGGATGACCTGGTCGACGGTGAGCAGCAGGGTGTCGCCGCGCGGGGTGGCGATGGCGGCGCAGTCATCGCCGGGCCCGAGGAGGACGCGCGGGAAGGCGGCGGATTGGCCGGAAGCGATCTTGGCGATGTGGGCGAGGAGCGAGAGCTCGTGGGCCATGCGGGACAGTATGAGCGGAGGATGGATGAGCGGGAGCTACGATGGATCGTGCAACCCGACGACGAAGTGTGCCTGTGTTTTCATGTGAGTCTGCGCAAGATTCAGTCGTACCTTGCGCGAGAAAAGCCGCCGGTGGCCTCGCTCATCAGCGAATGCCTGAGCGCGGGCACCGGGTGCATGTGGTGCGTGCCGTTCTTGAAGCATCTGCACAAGATGCACGCCAGCGGCAAGCCGGTGGACCTCTCCGTGAGCCCCGAGGAGTACGCGCGGACGCGATTGACGTATCGCGACACCAACCAGCGCGATCCGGAGGTGGTGAAGCGGGCGACGGAGGGCGGCGCGACCGAGTTCTAGCTCGCGCCTCATCCCGGGTCTGGCGGCGAGATCGCGCCGTGCGAAAGTGTCGGGTGCGAGGGTTTTCCCTCCAAAGAAAAGCCCCATGCTTGCGCATGGGGCTTTGAGAGAACCGAGCTTTGCTTCTTGCTTTACGAATCCAAAATCCGCAGGCTGAGCCCGTGCTCGGCCAGGCGTTCTTTGACTTCGGTGAGCGAGGTCGCCCCGAAGTTCTTGATGCCCATCAACTCCGCCTCGGTGTGTGAGGCCAGGTCGCCGAGAGTTTGGATGGTCAGCAGCTGCAGGGCCTTGCGGGCGCGGACGGAGAGCTGCAAGTCGGTCACGGGCTTGGCGAGCACGGTTTCCTTGCCCGAGCCCTTGTACTGCTCCATGAGGGCCCGGCGGGCGGCCCGGTGGGCATCTTCCAGCCCCTGGCCCAGGCGCAGGCCCTTGATCTGCAGCATCTTCTTGATCTCGAGCAGGCTGCTCTCGCCGAAATTCTTGTAGCTCAGCAGCTCGGCCTCGGTGATCCTCAGCAGGTCGCCCAGCGAACGGATGTTCATCTTCTTCAGGCAGGTACGAGCACGCACCGACAACTCGAAGTCGGTCACCGGCGTGTCGAGCAGCGCCTTGCGTTTGAAGATGTCGCGATCCTTCTCTTCGACCGTCACCATCTCGCGGCTGGCGGCGATGTCCTTCATGAACAGCGTGGCGCGGGCATGATTGGGCCGGGTCTCCAGCACCTGGCGCAGGCAACGCTCGGCCGCGGCGTAGTCCTCGCGATCCTCGTACATCACCGCGAGATTCAGTAGCGCGTTGACCATCGGGGGCTGCTGCTCCACGCAGCGCTCGTACAAGGCGAGGGCTTCATCCTCTTCGCCCACGAGATCGAGAGCGAAGGCCAATCGGAAGAGCGCCTCGCCGTTGGACGGGTCGGCGTTTACTGCCTTGCGCAGCTCGACAATGTGAATCTCGCGATTGCCCTGCTGATCGGCAGCCTTGGCGGCGGCGATGAACTTGGCCGCTGCCTGCGGGTCGCGGTGCGTCGCGTCAGAAACACCGATCACGGTATCGAGAGGATCGTGGCCCATGAAACACTCCTTTTGCAAGCAATCCACCGGCAACGCCGGGTTGAAGACATCCGCTCCCGACCAAAGTTTGGTTCGGCGGCAACCTTAGACCGCTCGGTCCTCCGACTCAAGCCCCGAACCGAACCAAAGCCAAACATGAAGGCGACATGTCCAAACAATGACCATACATGAAGATTCATCTTCGGAGTTGACCCGAATCGACTTGGACTAGACACTTGCATGGTGACACAAGTAACCAAGCAACTTCGCCGAGGGCGCAAGGGGTTGAGGGCCGCGGGCCCGGTCACCTCGCCTCGTCGCGCCGCTCGCACCCGAACCCAGCTTGACCGCCTGCTTGACGCCGCCCTCTTCCGCGCCCTGAGCGACCCCACCCGGCTTGGGCTACTTGCTTGCTTGATCAAGTGCTCGCGCCCGTGCGCCGTTGGAGAGCTCGCGGCATGTTGCGACGTGGATCTCTCGGTCGTGTCGCGCCATCTGACGCAGCTTGCGCGGGCCGGGTTGATCCGGGGCGAGAAGCGTGGGCGCGAGCTGCTCTATGCCCCTTGCAGCGATGACCTCGTTGCCACGCTGCGGGGGTTGGCCGACGCCGTCGACGAATACGCCGCCATCTGCGCGTGCGGCCCAGATTGCTGCCCTTTGCCCGCTGCCCTCGCCATCCCTGGCGTGATTCATAAGGAGCCTCGCTCATGACCCGATTGACTGTGGCTGGTGTGTTTGGACTGATCGTCTGCATTGGCTTGTTCGCGTCTCTGGGGGGCGGCCAGGCGACGCCGGCCGAAGGTCTGTACCCCGAGGTGAAGGCCTATCTTGAGCAGCGCGCGAAGGAAGTTGACCAGATCGCTCCGGACCGGCGCGAAGAGCTTGACCGCTTTGCCATGTTCATCCGCGAGCAGCGGGCGGCCAAGCAAACCCCGCGGCTGAACTTCATCTGCACGCATAACAGCCGGCGGAGCCACATGGGCCAAGTGTGGGCGGCAGCCGCGGCCCGCATGAGCGGGTTCGAGGTGGCCTCCTATTCGGGCGGGACCGAGGTGACGAAGTTCAACCCGCGGGCAGTGGCGGCGTTGACGCGGGCGGGGATGAACATCGAACAAACGACCGACGACGAAGACCCGGTGTACCACGTGCGCGTCGGCGATGGCGTCAAGCCCCTGACGTGTTTTTCGAAGATCTACAGCAACGCTCCGAACCCGAAGGCGGGCTTCGCGGCGATCATGGTCTGCGACCAGGCGGACGCCGCGTGCCCGGTCGTCGAGGGCGCGATCGCCCGTTTCCACATCGGCTACGTCGATCCGAAAGAGGCCGACGGACGAGCCGATGAAGCAAAGGTCTACGACGACCGCTGCGCCCAGATCGCCCGCGAGGTGCTGTACGTGATGCAACGGGCGGCGAAGTAGGCGAGAAGTGTTCGGGGGCCCGCGTGGATCGGAGGGCATGGCGGGGGCTGCTGGGCCACCCAGGGCACCCCGCTTGATCGCGAGCTGTGTTACTTCGCGGCTCCGCTGACGCGAAAGAAGTGCCCATCCGGGTGCCGAATGAGAAACTCTCGGATGCCCCACGGCTCGGTGACCGGGGGTTTGACGATCTCGATGCCGGCGGCCTGGCATTCGGCGTGGGCGGCGTCCACGTCCGTCACCCACCAGCTCATCCAGGTGCCGCCATATTGCTCGAAGTCCGGGCCGACGGCGGGGCGGGGATCGCGCGAGCCTTGGCCGTCTTGGCACAGGAATAGGCCAATGGATTCGGTGTCTGTGCCCCGGGAAGGTGTATCGGAAGTGGCGCACACTCCGGCGAAGCGGGCGGGGCCATGATCGTTGGAGAGGGCCGCCTGTTCGATCATGCCGCCTTCGTTCCAGGTGAAGCTGCGGCTGAACCCGAGCTTCTCAAACCACAGGACGCTGGCGGGCACGTCGGAGACGTTGAGGATCGGCGTCAGGGATTTGTGGCGCATGAAGTCAGGATAATGCGGGCTGGGGCGGCTCGCGCGCTGGAAGCCAAAACGCCAGCCGGCGCGGGCGGCCAACAATCGCGAGATGACGGTGGACCCTGGTGTGTACGAATGTGCCGACGTGGACGCGACGCTCTCGCTCGCGGGCGCTGTCGCGAGCTCGCTGCAACCCGGCGATGTCATCGCGCTCGATGGCCCCATGGGCGCTGGGAAGACCACGTTTGTACGCGGGCTCGCGGCCGCCCTGGGCATCAATCCGGCGATGGTCTCCAGTCCGACGTTTGTGGTGGTGAACAACTACCCGGTGCCCTCAGCCGCGCCCGGCCCGCTCGCAGGCGGCACGCTCATTCATGTGGACGCGTATCGCCTCAGCGGCACCGACGACCTGGACAGCCTGGGTTGGGAGCGTTTGTTTGAAGAGGATGGGAGCGCCCGGGGGCGGGCGGCGGCGGTGATCGAGTGGCCG
>JAKFUN010000127.1 GCA_021732675.1 Phycisphaerales bacterium | reverse complement strand
GCTCGGGGCTGATGCCAAGCTCGCAGAACCCATAACGGCGGATGGGGAAGGTGGAGAAGACAGTGAGGATGCCCCCCCGGGCGGCAAAGGTGGTTTCGCCCATCGAAGCGCGGATTCTCGCAGCGTCAAAGGTGTAGTGGGGGTTGGCGACGAACAGAACCTCGGGCTTGAGGGCCACCAGATTGTCGTGGGAGGGCTTCATGGGGGACCACGACGCATTCCACGCGACCAGCCTCACGCCCCGGGTGGCTTTCATGACTCGTAGCCCGTTTCCCAGTCGCCACTCCTCTATAAGGACATACGCCACGACCAAAAGGCAGGCGACAAGGTAGAGGCGTTGGCTTCGAGAGGCGACGCTCCTCGGCTTGGTGGCAGAGGTGAAGTCGGTGGGGCCGGGGGCCACCCCGCCCGGGGCCAAGATTCGCCAGAAGAGGCCCAGAACCACGCTGGCGGGGAGCAGGATAATGGTGGGAATCCACCAAAGAAATTGGGTGAGGTAGAAACGATCGGTGAGAACATGCCCGAGGGTCCAGCCCGCCAACAGCAGCAGCGCGAGCAGCCCGCAGGCGTGGCCTCCCAAGCGAAGCAGACGAGTTGTCCAGGGAATGGAGGAAACCGGCACAGCGGGAGGGTATGTTGCCGTCTTTGGCGCAGCGCGGCGCGTACCATGGGACAAAACTCCGGGCGATGGACGTTCGGACGACCAGGATCTCCATATGGCTCATGTGATTACCGAACCCTGCATCGCCACCAAAGACACTGCGTGCGTCGCGGTCTGCCCGGTGGACTGCATTCACCCCACCAAGAACGAGCCGGACTACGCGACGGCCAAGCAGCTGTACATCGACCCGGACACCTGCATCGACTGCGCCTTGTGCGTGGACGAATGCCCGGTCAAGGCGATCTTCCAGCAGGAAGATGTGCCCGAGGAGTGGAAGAAGTACGTGCAGGTCAACCTGGATTACTTCAAGAGCAAGGGCTGATCGCCCGGGGCTTTGGCTCGGCCTTCGAGCTGGCTCCATGCCGAAACTACTGGGGTGGTGAGCTGAGCGTCGATGCGGCTCGTGGTGGTTGCCGCGCCTGAACCCCGTGACGCAAGCCCAGAGGTTGGCGAGGCCCCCTCCCACCCATTTCATACTCGATGGGCACCGCCCCTGAGGCATGTGCACCAGGGGTTTCGCGGGCTGGGGATGGTGGAATTCGGGTAGCCCGATAAAGAGAGCTTGGGCGGCCGAGGTCGGTGGTTTCACCGGGCCCAGGATGAAGTTTGCGCGCAACCTGCGGATTTCGGGCAAATTTAACTTGCACGCCGTGAACGGTGTTAGAAACTCCCGTTGCAATCCGCGGCGGTGAGGCGGCCAAAATCGTGGGATGCCTCACCATGCCGGACGCCCCGGCGACGCGGATGACTTGGAGGAGCAGGACATGAAGACTTCGTATGCCGCGGCTTTGGCCGCATTGGCCGGTCTGTCCGTCGGGGTCGCGCACGCTCAGGACCGCAACTTCAATGTCGCGGACGGGCAGTGGAACGTGGCGGGCAACTGGCTGGAGGGCACGGTGCCCACGGCCGCGAACAGTGTGTACATCGAGGGTGGGCGGCGGGCGCGGATCGCGGCGTATGCCGCCGACGCGAACTACCTGGGGGTCGGGTACGACACCATCGGGTATCTCAACCAGACCGCCGGGCTGCTGACGGTGGCGACGACGACGGAGGTGGGCGGGAACACCAACGCGGCGGCGGGATTGTATGAGATCAGCGGCGTGGGGCAGTTGATTACGAACAAGCTGTACATCGGGCGGGACGCGGATAACAGCGCGATGAACTTCTCCAGCACGATGGGGATGCGGGTGGACACGGATGCGTTCGTGGGCGGGCGCAAGCGCGGGCTTTTCACCCAGAACAACGGGGCGGTGCAGATCTCGCGCGACTTGTCCTTGGGCAACTTCAACGGCGGGCGTGGGGAGTGGAACCTGGTTCGGGGCAACACTTCGGTCTTTCGCGATGCGTACATCGGGTACGCCCCGACCGCCACGGCGCAGTTGAAAGTGGCGACCAACGGGACGTTCGGGATCAACGGCAATCTCTTCGTCGGGCAGTTTGACGCGGAAGTGCCCCTGCAGGGTGAGGTGATGAACACCGGAAACATCGTGGGGGCGAACGGGGCTTCGCGCATCGTGGTGCAGGGCTCAAAGTCGCGCGTGACGGGCGCGGGCACGTACAACATCGCGGTCCGGTATGAGTCTGACCAGGTCTTCGGCAACTCCAACAAGAGCGTGGCGGTGGAGTTCGCCAAAAACACGCTGACGCGCTCCAACCGCTTCAATGCCAACGCGGGCTTGACGGCTCGCAGCGGGGACGCGGCGGCGCGGACGGCGCTGACCAACTCATCACTGCCGGGCACCAGTGTGGCGCTGTCGTGGGGTGATGCGGATTCGAGCCTCAGTGCCAACTACAACAGCGTCGTCGCTACCCCCGCCAACTGGATCACGGTGCAGTCGTCGTACAACCCCGCGGATGTGCAGACAGCGGTGGGCATTCCCGCGGCGAATCTGGTGGGCCGGGTCAGGCTCTTGCAGACCGGGGCGCGGCGGTTTGCCTCCAACGGCACGGAACTCGCCAATACCACCGGCCAGGTGATGAACCTCACCAGCAGCGTCGACGCAGCGACCGGGACGGTGATCGGCAAGACGCCCGATGTCTTTGGCAACTCGGACACCACGATCATCGGCAAGGCAGTGGTGGTGAAGGACCAGAACCCGGCCTTCGACACGCTGCACAACAGCGGGGATTTTCTCACCGGCACAGGCGTGGTGATCGGCCAGCTGGAGCCGGGCCTGCCGGACGTCAACTTCGGCTGCTTCGAGGACTTCACCAAGGTGAGTGGGGTGCGGGCGAGCCACATCGGGGTCGCAGCCGCGACCGACGCGCACGCCACGCGGGTGGCGTCGATCATGGTCGGATACGACCCGTTTGGCGTGCAGGTGAATCAGCAGGGGCAAGTGGTGAGCGAAGCCAATGGGTACGGGGCCAACGGCTCCAAGCAGCGTGGCTTCGTGGGAGTGGCGCCAAACGCCACGCTGGTATCGCGGGCCACGACAGTGGCGCGCAACTCTGCGGCGGATGTTGACGCGATCTCGTCGGCCGTCGACACACGCCGCAATCCCGTCAAGATCGTCAACATGAGCGCGGGGTTTGATCGCAGGGTTCCCGCAGACAACCCCGATGGCTCGACGCTGTACGAGCGGGCGATTGATCGAAATGTGGTGAGCAATCGCCTGGTGTGGGTGCAGGCCGCGGGCAACGACGGGCTGCTCGCCGGCGGGCCTTACGGCACGTTGGACATTCCTGCGGGGGCGTACAACTCGATCGTGGTGGGGAACGTGGCGTTCGACGACGCCGCGGGCGGGACCAGCAACGTGCATCCGACCAACTTCGACGCGGCGCATGCCACGATCCGGGAGACGTCTAGCCGCGGCACGACCGCCGACGGGCGCGGGCGAATCGACATCGTGGCGCAGGGGGTGTCGAACCTGGCTGCGTTCAGCTACGAGAACGCGGGTGGATATGACCCGTCGTACGGCTCGGCGGCCTCGCGCGGGTTGTACTCCACCCAGTCGCGCTCGAGCGACACCAGCGCCGCCAGGGGCACCAGCGGGACCAGCTTCGCCGCCCCCACAGTGGCGGGCACCGCGGCGCTGATGGTGGAGACGGCGCGGCGGGTCCTGAACCTGCCCCCCGCCGAAGAGCCCAACGTCATCAAGAGCGTGCTGCAGACCAGCGCGGACAAGACCGGGGATTGGGCCAAGGGGCGCGGGACAGCCGCCGATCAGACCAACAGCCAGATCCCGCTGAGCTATACGTACGGCGCGGGCGTGCTGGACCCTGTGGGCGCGATCAACCTACTCAAGCAGGGCCTGCCGGAAGACACGCAGAGCATCACGCGCGACGGGTGGTACTGGACGACCTCGATGAACGACGACACCACGGGCGAGCAAGGGCGTCTGTCGGACGGCTCGATCGGCATTCTGTCGGGCGATGCGTACATCCTGCAGGATGTCGCGCCGGACACCGCGCTGAGCATGACGCTGAACTGGTACAGCCATGTCGACGACACCAACACCCGCAGTGCGCTGGACAACATCTTCCTTCAGTTGTACGCCGAGGACGATAACGGGATCTGGGAGCCCATCGATGGGTTCTTGTCGGACAGCCGCGTGGATAACTTGCAGCACCTGTGGACGCAGGCCAACGCCTTCGACGGCGGGGACATCCTGGCCCGGGTGTGGTCGCCCAACGCGATTCCCGCAGGGATCGGGAGCGAGGTCTACGCCTTGTCGTGGGAGTTCACCAGCGCCGTGGTGCCCGCGCCGGGGGTGATGGCGCTGCTGGGCGTGGCGGGCTTGTTCGCGGCTCGGCGCCGGAGAGCCTAAGTGCCCGGTGCACCGGTGCTCTGGGCCGGGGTGCCGCGTGAAACCAGATGATGTGAGTGCAATCCACTGACCCCGTCGGCTTGGCCGGCGGGGTCGGTTTCGTTCAGGCCCCGGTGCCGAATGGCTTGGTCTTGGGCAGCGAGCGGATCGCGGCGAAACGGGTGCGAAAGAAGGCGGGGTCCTTCTTGTATTCGTCGCAAATGCCCACGACGTAGGGGCGCCCGCACTCGGGGCAGATGCCCTGGGGTTGGGCGCCGGGAAGGTCGTAGCCGCAGTGAATGCAGAAGTCGCCCTTGCGTCGGCGGACGGAGTTACGCAAGCCCCAGATCGAGAGGCTGATGACGACGCCGATCGCGAAGATCCAGAGCTTGAGGGTGAGGAGCCACATCATGCTGGCGGTGCCGCTGGGCGCCTCGGCGAAGGCGATGATGGGCCCGATGCTGAGCAGCAGGGCAGGGCCCATGAAGATCCAGCGCCAGCCGAGGGTCATGGCGATGGTGCCGATGCCGGGTCGCCAGAAGGGGACGTCGCCAGCGGGGAGCAGCGCGGCGAGCACCGGGGCCCCGCCCGAGACCTCGCTCGCGGGCAGATGGCTGGGGGAGGCGCCGGTTGGGGGCGGCACCACGTGAATGCCGAAACGCTTGGTGGCGGATGGAGCCGCGGGCTGGGGTTCGGGCGTGTCCATGGAAATCCGCCGTGGTGCGAAGCCTTCCGGGTTGCAGGCAAAGGCGAGCGCTAGTAGGGTACGCCCGCGTTCGCGCGCCGCACATAGGGGACAATCATGCCGATTCCTGCGACCACGACATTCAGCATCGATGGCTACCGGATCGTTCAGTATTGCGGGGTGGTTCGCGGGATCATCGTGCGTGCCCCCACCATCAGCCAGGGGATTCTGGGCGGACTCAAGAGCATCATCGGCGGGAACATCGGCTCGTACATCGAGATGTGCGAGCAGGCCCGCCAGCAGGCGTATGAGCTGCTGATCGACCACGCCACTGCCAGCGGGGCCAACGCGGTGGTGGGGCTGAGGTATGAATCCAGCGAGGTGGGGGGCAAGACCTCGGGGGCGGTGGAAGTCTTGTGCTACGGCACCGCCGTGGTGGTGGAGCCGATCTCGGGGTGAGGATGAATGTACTGCGTTCTTTGGCCCCGAAGGGGCCCGGGCATGGAGCAACGGGTGAAGCACGCGCCTCGCGCGCAACCCGTTGGAGTTTGGTGGCAAGAGAGCTCGCCCTGGAGGGGCGACGGAGTTTGAGGTAGGAGCTGTGAGATTCTGGAATCGCGCCGGACTCCGCTGCCCCTTCGGAGGGGGAGGCGCTGTGCACGCGAGCGTCTCCTACGGGTTGCTCGGCTGCGCCGCTTCACCCAAAGCTACAACCCGGCGCCCCGCACGGGGCGAAGAGTCCGATCAGGGCCAGGAGTGATCGACACGTATTGATCGCGTGTGAAGCGTGAATGGCTTACGCCGCCTCGCCGCGTTGAGCGGGCTCGGGCTTGGTCCCGCAGACCCCGTCGCGGGTGACGAAGAAGAGTTCCGGGCAGATGGGGTAGGGCAGGCGTTTGTAATCGTGCTCGACCCGGCTTTGCAGGCGGCGCACGAAATCCTGCGGCCCCTGGCTGAAGGCGACGAACATATCGCGGGCCGGGGTGGCGACGTTGAAGTTGCCCCCAAGTTGGCCGGCGAGCCGGTCATACAGGCCCGAGAGCAACAAGCGGGCGGCGTCGTAGCCGTCGTGCTGGCCCAGGATCGCGGCCTTGCCCCCTTCTTTGCTCTCGACCAGTTGGACCTCGAGGTCGGGAACGTAGTTATCGAGGTTCTCGCGGGCCAGTTGCTCGGTTTCTTCGATGCTCAGCTTCCAGCGAACAAGCTGCTCGGTCGTAATGCTGACCGTCATGTGGGGCAGGTCGGTGACGAAGACCACCACCGTGTCATTCACAAACGGGACGTGGGCCACCTGCTCGCGATTGAGGTGCTGGAAGATGGACTCGGGCTGGATGCGCGGCATGATGCGGGCTTTGGCAAAGTCCAGCGACATCGTCATCAGTTGCAGGGCGTCGCCCGCGAAAAGCTGGTGGAGGTAGTGCTCCACGATCTCGTCACCCCGGGCCGGTTCGTGGTTCACCATGCGAAAGAGGTTTTCCAGGTCAAGCCGGCGCCCGTTGACGATCAGCTCGCGCGGACCCACCAAATCAATGGCGTACTCCGGCTGCAAGCTCCGGAGCATGGTGGCAACGGCTTCGGCGAAGGCTTCGGGCTCGCGTGGCATAGGGCTCATTCCAGACCTCCCTCCCTGGAGGGAGATCTGGCCCGACAGGACCATTCCCCCAACAGGGCACGGGCGGACAACCCACCCGACCGCGTGGTGATGGGGGGGTGCATCGTCCTCCGATTCGGCTGACTAAGGCGACGGTTCGGACTTTCCCGGCTTCTCGGGATCTTCCGGGCGGCACATTCAGACGAA
>JAKFUN010000116.1 GCA_021732675.1 Phycisphaerales bacterium | reverse complement strand
TAGCTCGGCTGCGCCCCAGCTCCCCCACCAGCGCCTCCAGCCGATCCAAACGCCGCGCATTCACCACCACCTGCGCCCCCAGCGCCACCACATCGCGCGCGATCGCCGCCCCGATGCCCGCCGAGGCCCCAGTGATCACCGCGACACGATTTTCGAGCGGAAGTCTCGCCATGTCGCCAGCGTATGCCCGCGCCACCCCGGCCAACTCCCAACACCCAGGCCACGATTCACCACCCGCGATGGTCAACCAGCGAGATCAACCATCCGAGTTGTCATCGCTGCCGGCGCGGGTTAAGCGCGGGCTTTCCGTCCGCGTACTCCCACACCACCACCTTGAGCGTTTTCCGCCCCCACGCCATCGCTTGCGCGTCGGTCGGAAAAATCACATCCAGCCGCCGACCCTTGATCGCCGACCCGCAATCCAGCACCGGCACGATCCGGTCCTTGTCATAGCCCGGCACCGTCAACATCGACCCATACTTCAGCACCGTGGGGTCCGCGGCCACCAGCGCAAAGCCGTTCGTCGCGACCGAGTGCAGAGTCGCTGTCTGCCCATCCGCCGATCGCCCGCACGACTTTGCATCCGGGGAGTACGCCGTCACTTCCATCGTCATGATCCGCACCGGACGCACCGGGCGACCATCAAACCACCTCACGCTCGCATCACTCGCCAGCGCCCTCGACGCCGGATCCAACTCAGCCTCCACCGCCGGCTCCGCCTGGTCGGCCGCTTCCGCCGCGATCTCTACCGGTGCCACCACCTCCGCCTCCGCCACAAACGAGGCGGGCGAAACCTCCGCGGGCAGCTCTACCGCCGCAGGCGTATTCACGCTCGCCAAAAGCGGGGGCTTCCCCCCAAGTTTTTTGGCCACAATCGCCGATGAGACCGTCAGCGCGATGGCCACCACAGGCACCGCGCTACGAAGCACCGGTCGCATCAACGCCGGTAGCGCCCTAGCGCTCACTGGCCTGCTATTTGACACGTTTTCCACCAAGACTCCTCCCAAACGCGCCACCTCTCTGGCTTGACCGAAACCGACCCGCCAGAAAAGCCCGGACAGCCACCACGCGGCTCTCCACCACCACTCTGAGGCGCTCTGCCACAACCCCGGACCACCAACCCGGACATCTCGCCTGGTCACTCGCGTCCACGCCAGGGCTCACCACGCCCCAACCCGACCCGCTACGACGCCCCCAGGCAACCGGTGGCCCCACAACATACCCCACCAAGGCAGGAAGGCTAGCCCATCTCGCCATTCCACGCCATCATCTCCAAGGTCCGTCTAGTACAGTCGTTACACACCGTTTCGTCGGCCAAATCCGCGTTCCGCTTTGGTCTGGGTCATCCACTTTGCACCGATCATCGAACCCATTGGGTAATCTATTCGTAACCATGATGCCTACATTTGCAGGCAATCCGGGGCGCAAGTTCGGTCGAAGGTAGGATGCTGCAACGGCTCGCAGCGCCTCCCGAATAAACTACGGAATCCCCGGTTTTGGACAGTCGGCCCCAAGACGGACCTTGGGGCCAAATAAGGATGCGTGAATATGACTCGCTTTGTGAACAACTTTAAGACCGCCATGCTCATGGGTGGCCTCATGGGTCTCTTCCTGCTGGTGGGTGCCCAGTTCGGGCAGCAGGGGCTCATCTTCGCCTTGGTTCTGGGCGGGCTGGGCAACGTCTTTGCCTGGTTCTTCTCGGACAAGATCGCCCTGGCCGCCATGGGCGGGCAGGAAGTGACCGCCAACACCCCCGGCGTTGCCGGCGAGGTCTACCACCTGGTCGACGAACTTCGCCAGCGGGCGGGGCTGCCCATGCCGCGCGTGTTTGTGTGTCCTCAGCAGGCTCCCAACGCCTTCGCAACCGGCCGCAACCCGTCGCACTCGGCGGTAGCCGTGACCGAGGGGGCGCTCAACATTCTCTCTCTCGACGAGTTGCGAGGCGTGATGGCCCACGAGTTGGCCCACATCAAGAATCGCGACACCCTGACCAGCTGCATCGCCGCGACTGTCTCCGGGGTGCTGGCCTACCTTGCCCAGATGAGCCTCTTCTTCGGCGGGGGTGATCGCCGCGACGGCAACCCGCTGATGGGGATTGTGTCACTGCTGATCGCAGTCTTCGGGGCGGCCCTCATCAAAGCCATGATCAGCCGCAGCCGCGAGTACGTGGCGGATCACGACGGGGCCGTCATCGCCGGCTCACCCTATGGCCTTATGGGCGCCTTGCAAAAGCTCGAAACCTACTCGCAGCGCATCCCGATGGACAACCCCAACCCTGCCCAGAACAACCTCTTCATCGTCGAGCCCCTGATGGGCAACACTTTGACCTCGATGTTCGCGACCCACCCGCCGATGGAGAAGCGTCTGGCCGCCCTGCGCCGGCAGGCTGAGGAAGCCCAAGCTTCCGGCCGCCCCGTCGGCGCCATGGCCTGATCCCCTCCGCGTTTCCTCGCGTCACTGCTTTGGTTCTTCCAGACTCGCGTAGAGCGTCACGACTTCGTCGCGAATCCGCGTGAGGGCCGCCTCTGGCCCATCGCGCATCAGCTCGTCGTAGCCGATCGGCTTCCCAAACGCCACACGAACCCGCCCGCGCCATGGGGTCGGAATCTTCTGCCGCCGGGGCCACGCCTCATACGCCCCCCGGATTGCCACCGGCAGCACCGGGCACTTGGCTTTCTTCAAGAGCAGCGCCACCCCGCGCTTGAACTCCGCGATCTGGCCATCTTCGGTGCGTGAGCCCTCGGGAAAGATCAGCACCGCGTGCCCGGCCTGAAGCCGCCGGATCGTCTCGCGGATCGCCGCCGCGTCTCCCTTCTCCTCTGCCAATGGCACCGAGTTGAGCATCCCGATCACCCAGCCAAAGGGGCGAAACCCAAACAGCCCCGCCCGCGCAATAAAGCTCAAATGCCGCTCACGGATCGAGCACCCGATCGAAGGCGGATCGAGGTACGACTGGTGGTTCCCCGCGATCAGAAGCGGGCCCGCAGCCGGCACATTCCCAGTTCCCGTCGCCCGCAATCGGAAGACCACCCGCAGGCAAAGGTGCAAGGTTCGCCGAAACGCCTCGTAAAACAAAATCCGCCCCAGGCGGCCTTCGGGCTGTCGCGATCGCAACCTGGTTCTCGCGCCACTCATGACAACGCCGCGGCCAGCCTCCGCACCTGCGCCTCCAGCTCCTCGATCACCTGCTCGCGTGTGTGGTGCGACGTATCAATCAACAGCGCCCCCGCCGGACGCACCAGCGGCCCATCCACCCGCTGCATGTCGCTCTGGTCCCGCGCCATGATCTCCCGCCGCAGCGCCCCCACATCCACCACCTGCCCGAGCTCCGCCAGTTGGCGGGCCCGTCGCTCCGCCCGAACCTCCGGGGAGGCATCCAGGTAAAACTTCACCCGCGCGTCCGGAAACACCACCGACCCCTGGTCACGCCCTTCCGTCACCAGCCGGGGGTGTTTGCGAGCAATCTCGCGCTGCCGAACCACCATCAACTCCCGAAGCTCCCGGATCCCCGCAATCGCCGAAACCACCCCCGTCACCTCGGGCTTGCGAATCCGGTCGCCCATCACATCCCCAAACACCAGCAACGCCGGCGGATCCAGGGACCAATCAAAGCCGATCTCCGCGTCGGTCACCGCATCCAAAATCAGGCCATGTTCAGAGAGGCTGAGCCCACGGTCCAACGCGATCGCCGCCGCGGCACGGTACATCGCCCCGGTATCCAGAAAATCCAGCCCCAGTCGCTGGGCCAGAGCCCTGGAAACCGAGGACTTGCCGGTGCCGGCCGGGCCGTCAATGGTGATAATGATGGGCTGGTCAAGTCGAAACACGCGGGCCTCGCGCTGGTCTGGAAATAGATCAACTGGCGCCAGCGTACGCACTCCCTCAGCAGTGCAACCAACCTCACGGACATGATCAATGGCGCTCTTCATCGGGCTCATTGCAGCATCGCCGCGGGCAAGAGTCAACTGACGCCAGGCCTGTTCAGGCCCAGGCCCCCCAGTTCGCCCGTCCCTCACTCCGCCTCTTCAACCAATTCCTCGCCCAGCGCCATCAGCATGGCTTCCTTGGACATCAGCAGGTTCTGCACAATGTCGCCCGTCCCCCGATAGTCCAGCGCCACCGGCCCGTCGTACCCCACCGCCTGGATCGCCCCGATCATCGCCCGCATGTTGTAGGGTTCATGCACCACAAACCCCTCGCGAACCCCTTGGACCGAGACCTCCAGAATTTTCTTGGAGCTCGACACAAACTTGACGCTCGACGCCGACACCACCGTCGCGTAGGGAGTAAGCCGGTGCAGGTACGCCGCGGCATCCTTCGACTTCGACGCCGCCTCAAAATCCGGATACGTGCCGATGCGAAAGCCCCCGACCTTCTTGAGAAGCTCGGTCACACGCTCCGGACGCTCGGTCAGCCCCGGGCCGGGTGAAATCACAAGATTCAGATCCAGTTTTTCCGCCCGTTCCACGACCGGCTTGAGCGCGTTCACCGCCTTGGTGAGCGATGCGTCATCATCCGGAGCGTCAAGGCGGCACGAAGCCGCGCTGCACCCCAAAATCTGCGCCGCCTCCACCACTCGTCGCAGGCGGGCCATCGCCGTCGGCGTCAGCGACTGCGCCTCGGGCTCCACCAGCAGCAAGCACGAGCAACTGGCCCGGTCCGCCCGTTCCCGAATCGCCACCAGCCGGGCCATGTCGGCCCCCGCGAGCAAGTCGGTGCTGAGGTTCAGCCCTGTCAGCCCAAGGTCATTCCGGGTGAAAGCCGGCAGGTCAAGCAGATCAAGCTTGCCCGCCTTCTTGCCCTTGGGGGAGATCAGGAGAGGTTTGACGCAACTGGCGGAGAGTGTGAGTAGCACAGGTGCGGACTCTACGTGCCCCGCGGCCCGCTGCCAAATTGGCTCCGCTCCGCCCCCCACCCTTCAACCCACAACGCCCCAACCCATTTCGCGCAAGAAAAGACGGCCGGGCCCTTAGGCACCGGCCGTCCGGAGGGGAGAAACCAGGTAATGTCCGCGAGTCTACTTATGGTTCGAAGGCGAGTCAACCGTAGCTTACCAAAGTTACCACCGGTCATAGGGTATACGCCCCAGTTGTTGGCGGGTAACTCTGGCGAGAGGTCTGACCCGCCCGGTTATCGCCGCTAGGATGGCCCCCATGCCGCCGGAGGCGTCTTCGGCCACATGGGGTCCCTGAAACGTCTGGAGCCCTGCGATGGCAAGCCCCACCGACCGCGTCTATTCCTCCTCGCATGAGTGGCACAAGCTCGATGGCGACACTTTGACCCTGGGCATCACCCAGTTCGCCGTCGATCAACTGACCGATGTCACGTATGTCGAAATGAAAAAGGCCGGCACCAAAATCAAAGCCGGCGACAACGTCGGCGAGGTCGAGTCGGTCAAGACCACCAGTGACATCTACTGCTTCGCCGACGGCGAAATCACCGAAGTCAACAAGGCCCTGACGGACGACCCCAGCCTCCTGAACAGCGACCCTTACGGCAAGGGATGGCTGATCAAGCTCAAGGTTTCCGACAAGGCCGGGCTCTCTAAGTTGTTGGACGGCAAGGCGTACGACGCTCAGCACGGCTAAGGGACACGCCACTCGCATAGACCGGTAGAAAAGCCGGCGGATCGTCACGTCTCATGCTTCGATGCGTCAACGTTCATAAGTCCTACGTTCTGGGGGGCCGAAAGGTCCCGGCCTTGCGGGGGGTTGATCTTTCAATCTCCGAGCCGGGCTATTACGCGATCATGGGTCAGTCCGGGAGCGGCAAGTCCACCCTGCTGCACCTGCTCGCCGCCCTGGATCGTCCCGACAGCGGCGAAATCTACCTCGCCGGACGCGCCATCCACGCGCTTACCGAGCGCGAGGCGACCCTGCGTCGCCGCCGCGAGATCGGCATTGTCTTCCAGCAGTTCAACCTCATCCCCACCCTCACCGCCCGCGAAAACGTCGAACTGCCCGGCAGCCTGGCTGGCGACGACCCTGGCCCCCTGGGTAAGCGCAGCCGCGAACTGCTCGATCGCCTGGGCCTGGGCGACCGCGCCGACCATCGCCCCGATGCGCTTTCCGGGGGTGAACAGCAACGGGTAGCGATCGCCCGGGCGCTCCTTTTCAGCCCACCTGTCCTCTTTGCCGACGAACCTACCGGCAATCTCGACTCCGCCAGCAGTCACAAACTGTGGTCGGTTCTGGGGGAGATCGCTTCCGAACGCCAAATGCTGGTCGTGCTCGTGACGCACGAGCCCGCCGCGGCTTCCCATTGCCGCAAGATTTTTGTGCTCCAAGATGGGCGTTTCAAGACGACAATCGAGACGGAGGGGCTGGATGCATCCGGCGTGGCGGCTCGCTATCAGCAATCTGTCGGGGCGGCCTAGCCGCACCGCGCTCCTCACCACCACGGTCGCGCTCTCCGCGGCCCTGATCGCCGCCGTCTCCTGCGCCATGAACAGCATGCAGTCGCAGGCACGCCAGCAGGTCAGCGAAACCGTCGGAACCGCCGACGTCAAAATCAAACCCGTCACCGGCGGGGCCGGCCTCTCTTCGGCGCTGCTCACCCAGGTCCGCGCCTGGCCCGAAGCCGCCATGGTCATCGGCAAGCGCGAAGAAGCCCTGACGATGGACGTCACGCTTCGCGTCATGACCAAATCCGGCCCGCTGTGGGTCCCCGGAACCAAACGCCTCTCCACCAACGTCATCGCAAACGGCACCTCAACCATGCAAGGCGATGCGGGCCCGGGCATTCAAGACCTCGACAGCACCCGGCCCAAGCTGCTGTCCGGACGCTGGCCCACCGGGCCTGGCGAGATGGTCGCCGACACCTCCCTCGTCCTCCGCCTCAGCATGCCGGTTCTCGACACCCACTCCCCCCTTGAACGCCGCACCCAACGTAAAAAGCTCGAAAAGAAGCTCCCCCACTC
>JAKFUN010000235.1 GCA_021732675.1 Phycisphaerales bacterium | reverse complement strand
GGCCGGGGCACGCCGCGATGCGCCCGGATGGGACGCTCTTCGTGGCGGAGTTCCAGGACTATCAGAATGGCGCGGTTTCCAAAATCACCCCGGCGGCGGACGGAAGCGTGGTGGTGACGGACGTGACGCCGGTGGCGCGGGGCGGGCGCGTGAATCGCGGGTACGGGGGGATCACCATCGATCCCAAGAACCCCAACATCGTGCTGGTCACATCAGCCTACGGGATCTCGGATGACAACTTTGGGATCTATCGCACGGTGGATGGCGGAAACTCGTGGGTCGAGATCCGCCAGACGCTTCAGGAACTCCAGATCGATCGCCCGGGGTACTACCTCTGGTTCGCGGGGGACTGGGGGCGCGGGATGTTGCTGTTTGATCCGGCGGACCCCAACCCCGGGTTCACTCGCACGGCCTTCGCGGGCAACGGGTTTGGCGTGGTGAAGACCGAGCAGATCGGGCTCTCGGGCGCCCCGCAGTGGGCGTGGAAGATGAACAACCTCGAAGAGGCGATCGTGCATGATGTCACGGTCTCGACCAAGCCCCGCAGCGAGGGTGGGCCGGCGGTGATGATCGCGGCCGGGGACATTCTGGGCTTTAGCATGGACGATCCGGCGGTCGCCCCGCAGCGCACCATCATTCCCATCACCGGGTACGTGCCGGAGGGTTCGAGCGTTGACTTTAGTTGGGGCCAGCCTGACTACGTGGCATTCATCGGGCACAACGACGTGGGCTGGGAGCCATACGCCGCGGTAAGCCGCGATGGTGGAAGAACCTTCGAGAACTTCGCCGCCACGCTGCCGGGGGCGCAGGGGGGGCGGGTGGCGCTGGCCACCAACGACGGGCTCAACATGGTCTACGCCCCGTCGAACTGGTACCCGATTCACTTCACCCGCGACGGCGGGCAGTCGTGGACGCAGTCTCAGTTGATCATTCCGGGCGAGGCCACCCCGACGCTGCTGTCGTGGCAACTCGCCAACCAGACATGGAAGGGCCAGGTGCTGGCGAGCTCGCCCGTGCTGCCCAACACCTTCTATCTGTGGTCCTTCGGGCGAGTCTTGATGAGCACCAACGGGGGCCAGACGTGGTCGCAGCGCTTCCCCTCGGGCCTGCCCACCGATTACCCCGAGGCGTGGTCGATCGATTCGGCGATCATTCCCCACCCCGCCAACGGCAATGAGATCTGGATCACCACCAAGCCCAACACCAACCAGCGCTACCAGTCCGGCCCGTATCGCTCGGTTGACGGCGGGCTCAGCTTCCAACGCATCAACAGCGTCATCCAGTGCAACCACCTCGCCTTCGGCAAGGGCTATGCGCCCGGCGAGTGGGTGGTGTACATCCACGGCAAGGTGCAGACCGGCACCGCGATTCGCGAGGGGATCTTCCGCTCCACCTCCAGCGGAGCGGCGGGCTCCTGGGAGTATGTCGGGCCGACCGACAACGTCTTCCCCACCGCGAACTCGCTGGCGGCCGACCCGCGCGAGCCGGGGATCGTCTACGTCGGCACCGGCGGGCGGGGCGTCTTTGTCGGGCGTCTGAGCCCCCCGGGCGCGGACATCGCGCGGTAACGTGGGTCTGAGCTGGCCTTAAGAAGCCTTGCACATCACACGCTGGCGGGGTCATTTGACGCGACCCCGCCAGCGTGTTTCACTATGTGCCTGGCGGACTCTTCACGCCAACACAGGGGGAACTTCATGGCCTATCTCTCGTTGGCGTCGCTCTGGCTGCCGATTGTCGTCAGCGCGGCCTTCGTCTTCGTCGCCAGCTCGATCATCTGGATGCTCACCCCGCTGCACAAGCACGACTACAAAGACCCGGGCGAGAAGGAAGGTCGCTTGCTCAACTTTCTGCGGCAAGAGGCTTTCGCTCCGGGGCTGTACTACGTCCCTTGGGCCAACCACAAAAACATGAAGGAGCCGGCGGTTCAGGAGAAGATCACGCGCGGGCCCTGGGCCCTGCTCAACGTCATGCCCGGGATGCCCAACATGGGCAAGAACCTGGGGCTGTGGTTCGTACACAATCTCATCGTGGCGACTTTGGTGGCGTACATCGCCAGCCATTCGTTGATCGCCGGGGCGAACTACCTGAAGGTCTTTCAGATTGTGGGGACGGCCGCCATCCTGGCACACGCGGGCTACGCCCTGCCCATGTGCATCTGGCACGGGACTCCGTGGTCGCAGTTGCCCGGGCGCTTGATCGACGGGTTGTTCTATGGGCTGCTGACGGCGGGGGTCTTCGGGTGGCTGTGGCCGAGCATGCCGGGGGCGGTGCCTCGGCTTGGGTGAGGCACTCTGGGCCCCAAGCGCAACCCTGGGTCACCTTCGTGTACCAGCGCGATCATGACCCTCGCTCGCACTTCGGGCACTTAGATGCTCACCAGGCCAGCGGATCAACGCGAGGGCCGAAGAGAAAAATCAGCACAACGTGGATGATGATGGCGAGGATGAGCCAGAGCTCGCGGGCGCGTTTGGGTTTGAAGCCGTGGGAGAGGGCGGCCAACCACCAGAGGGCGACCCAGGGAACGCCCAGCCAGGCTCCCCAGTGATGGATGGTCGTCGTGATGTTGAGGACCGTCCAGAATGGATGGAACGTGGTGGTTCTGGGGTCCCAGATCAGTCCGGTCAGGCCGGAAGACAGGATGATCAGCACCTGCCAGAGGCTCAGCAGCGCGAAGGGGACAAGGCTGAAGACGATGGTCCGGGCAAGGAGGGCTGGCGCCAGGCCGCGCCGACGCCCGAACCGTGGCGCGAGGGTAACGGCAAGCGGCCACGCCAGGCATTCCAGGGCGATCCAGCGAAGGGGAGTAGGCCAGGGTGACAGGAATGCCTCGAGCACATCTCCTCGCGCGAGCGCGATCTCGTTGACTGGAACACCCGCGAGCACGAGCAACCACTTGAGCACAGAGAACCTGGACGAGATTGCTGGAGGTGTTAGGCCCAGCAAGAGCGAGAAGAAGAGAAGACTGGTCACGCCCGCCAGCGCTCGCGGCAGCCAGATGCCCGCCAGAATCCACCACACCCACCCGCGTGGGCGGACGCGGTGGCGGGGCTTGACGCGCGACCAGAAGTTCCAGGGCCAGAGCGCCCACAGGGCGGTGCGCCAACTCCAAAGGATTCGCTCGCGCAGGCCCCGCGCGTGCTCAACGAAGCCGGGCAGTCGCCAGGAATCATGATCGAACATGCGTCGCCAAGGGCCGTGAACGCCGCACTCGGGGCAGGTGCCGACGAGGGGGCATCGGCCCGCGGCATCCCACGTCGCTGCCTCGCCCGAAAGGTCGTAGTTGCAATCGGGGCAGGCGGGGGTCATGGCGAGACAATAGAGAAGCCAAATCTGGTTCGAGGTGAGGGGCTGGCTTTGAGCAACTGGGCGGGCCGGCCGATGGGGGGCGATCAAGGCGAATGGGGCGGGCGCACCCAGATGGCAGTCGTGGCCGCCCGGACCGCGTGCTCGGACGGGCGAGATGGGGTCATTATTGGCCAAGAGTAGATTTTCTTGTGTGGCAAGACGTAAAATGAATGATGCGGTGGTTTCGGCGTCATCCTGGGGTTATTGGGTGGTTGGCGCTGCTGGCGATGGCGGGGTATCTGGTGGCTGCGCTGGGGGTGTTGCCCTCGCCGCGGATGATGGCTGGCTGGCTGGGCCTGGGGGAGGCGGAACGTTATCCGTGCGAGAATTGCCCGTGCGGCTGTGCGTCGGCGGGGGAGTGCTGGCGGCGATGCTGCTGCCACACGCCGGAAGAACGGCTGGCGTGGGCGATTGAGAACGGCGTGAGGCCACCTTCCGGGGTCGGGTTTACGGATGCGCAGTGGATGGCCGCGGCCAACTTGGTGACGCCGGGCAGGGCGCACTGCCTGTTGTGCGTGAGCGGGATCAAGGCGGACTTGCAACGCGGAATGGCGATGCGGCGGACGGCAGTCTGCGTCGAGACCTGCGATGGGTCGTGCGGGCCTGAGAAGAGTTTGGGAGGGGCCAGAAAGAGCCATCGCGCGGGGCCCATGATGTCGGCGCTCTCGTGCAAAGGCCTGCAGGAGCTTTCCACGATTTCGCTCCCGCCGGCGTTGCCGGTAGTGATTGAGTTGTACGTGCTGCCCGAGGCGGGGTGCTTTGCGTCGCGGGCGCTGCGCGATATGGTACCAGCTTCTCGAAGCTTGGACGTGCCAGCACCGCCCCCTCGATTGGCGTTGGCCTTGAGCTGATCGCGAAGTGGCGTTTGGGTTCTTCCAGGCGGTGTCTGACGCGCGTGGCGGCGCTGGTGGCCGCGCGTGGCGACGAGACACATCGGGGTCTTTGCCGTGCGCAATAGATGGGTCGCGGCTCGGGCAGCGTTCACGCTGATCGAGTTGCTCGTGGTCATCGCGGTCATCGGGCTGCTGGTGGCGTTGCTGCTGCCCGGACTGGGGCAGGCACGCAAGGCGGCCAAGGGCGCTGTGTGCCTGTCGGGTCTGCGCTCCATGGGGCAGGCGGTGATGATGTACTGCGATGCCAACAAAGAGCGGTTTCCGATTTCGAGCCACACCGCGGGGTCGTTGGTGGCCCCGGACGCGTGGCTGACGACCCTGGAGGAGTATGGCGTGGACCGGGTCTTTCGGCGTTGTCCGCTGGACCCGCTGCGAGCGCAGAAACTCACGTCGTACGCGACCAACGAGCACTTTGAGCCGCTGACTCCGGGCATTGATTTCAGCCCGGTGACGCGGCGGCCCTTGCCGGGCGGAAGGCTCAAGGCATTTGACCGGCTGTCGCTGCTGCCGCGGCCGGGTCTGACCATTTACATTTATGAACCCGAGGGTGCCGGCACCACCGATCACCTCAGCACCCATCAGTTCGCGGATCGCGAAGCGGTGCGGGCGGGGATCGCGGTGACGCGGCACCTCGGGGCCGGGCACTATCTCTTCGCCGATGGGCACGCCAGCGCGTGGGCGTGGAGCGATTTCGCGGCCCGGTTTAGTCCGAGCACCAGTCCGTTTGATCCGGAGGTGGCGCGGTAGGGGAGGCTACGAGCCCCACGCGTCGGCGAGGGCCTCGAGAGCCAAGGCCCGGAGCGCTGGGCGTCGTTGACCCTTCGAGGGCACCAGCAACCCAACCCCGCACCTCAGTATTCATGTCCGAGTGTTTCATTCAAGAAAGGCAGATTCCATGAAGATTGCAACTCAGTATGTCGTGGCGAAGTTTGCGTTGGCTGCGGCTTGCGGCGTGTCGCTGGCCGGTCACAACCACATCTCCGTCGACACGGTGTCGGCGCCAGACCAGATCGTGATCCGCGCGGGGTACTACCCGTCGGAGGCGGGCTTTGCGGTTCAAGGCGGCCGGCTGTACCTGGATGGCCAGGTTGCCGTGTACGACGTGGTGGAGCAACTCACGCAGGCGGGCGAGCTGAGTGGGTGGTACGCGGGCGACGAGCTCTTGCTGACCAGCGATTTCTACTTCGCCACCGGACGGCTGGACGGGGGCAACTTCTTGTATGAGCTGGCGGGGGTCGTAAACGTCGATGGTGGCGAGCCGGCCACGTTGGTGTGGGGAGATTTCGGCAGCGCGGGCGCCTTCGAGCCGCTGGCCCACAGCGACGCCCAGTCGCGGGTCGAACGTTCGTTTGACACACGGATCGCCGGGCACGACCACGAGCAGGGGTACGCCTTCAGCAGCCCGGGGCTGTACGACGTGACGCTGGTGGCCTGGGACAGCAATGGCCTCTACGCGGCTTCGACGCCGCTCACGATCCGCTTTCGCGTGGGGGTGCCCGCCTGCAACCCGGATGTGAACCAGGATGGAAACGTTGATCAGGGCGACATCGACTACCTCATCAATGTGGTGGCCGGGGCAGAGAACTTCACCGGCGTTGACCCGGACTTCAATCAGGACGGCAACGCCGATCAGGGCGACGTGGATGCGCTGCTGAATGTGGTGGCTGGGGGGGAGTGCCCGTGAGGGTCAGGCGAGTTCAGACGCGAACGGCGCCGACGGCCTCACATCGCCATGCGCAGTTCGCTGTCGATGCGTGGCAGCCAACGCCGCACCTTGGCGGCATCAAACTTGCCGGGCAGGGGCGTGGTGAGGTTCGCGAGCGCGTATTCAACCACTGCCTGTACGACGCGTGAGGGGCTCATGGCCCCCCCGCACCAGTAGTCGTGGTCGCGCCACGACATGGTGACGGTGTGATTGACGGCGTGATCGTCCTGCCGGATGATCACGTCGTATTCCCAGCCAGCCGCGCACTCGCGCTCGATCTCGACCACCACCGTGGGCGATGACGGGGCACGGGATGGGCGGAATGATTCCATGGCGTGTGCTATCGGTCGCCTGCGGGCCAAGATCCAACCAGCTTTCCAAACCCGGGCGAGTTCTCGGAGCTCTTCGGCCCAGCTCGCCCGCGGGTCCGGCGAATCCGAGCTCATTCGGATTCCTCGCCGGAGTTCGCTAAACTACCAGCATTCCGGTTTGTTCGCGAGGTGATTTTGTTTCCCCGGCGAGCGCGGCGAACAATTTTTTGACGTACGGTGCTTATGGGCTTTCTCCTCGAAATCATCTGGCTGGGAATCTCCAACCTGCGGCTGCATCTGCTGCGCTCGGTTCTTACGGCGCTAGGCATCGTTTTTGGCGTGCTCGCCGTGATTGTGATGTCCAGTCTGGGCGAAGGCAGCAAGCAGGCGGCCTTGGCGCAAATTGAGCGCCTCGGTGCGCGAAACATCATAGTTCGTTCGCAAAAGCCGCCCGAGAGTCAGAGCCAGCAGGGCGCTCAGCAGCGCAGCTTTGTGAGCCGCTTTGGAGTGACCCGCGCGGACTTTGAAGTGATCCGCGAAAACTTTCCGGACGCCGACGCGATCGTGCCCTTGAAGGAAGTGGGGGGGCAGATCCTTCGCGGGGACAAGCGAGTGCAGAGCCAGGCGTATGGCACGACGCCGGACTTGCTGAATGTGGCCAACTTGACGATGGAGCGCGGGCGATACTTGGTGCAGTCGGACATGGAGCGCCGCACGTTTGTGTGCGTGATCGGCGCGCAGATCGCCAAGACGCTCTTTCCGCTGGAAGACCCGCTGGGCCAAACGCTGCGGATTGACGCCAAGCCC
>JAKFUN010000261.1 GCA_021732675.1 Phycisphaerales bacterium | reverse complement strand
GTGATCGCACTACCGCTCAGAACGAAAGGCAACTCAAACGCCCGCCCCGGCGTGACGTTCGCCACAAACCCCTCTCGCCCCTCAAACCACACCCTCGGGCTGGTCGGCTGATTGTCAAGCGCGTTGAACTGACGCGCGTTAAAACTCGTGCGACTCGATCGAGGCGTCACCAGCGGCGTAAACACGTTCACCGAAGGCGAACTCGCCCCCTGAAATGACCACTCCAGCCAATACCGCCCCGCCGCCAGCCGCCCACCGTTCGGCAGCCCCGCCAGCGACACCGTGTACGCAAATACGGGCCGAACTGTTCCCGTCCCCGTCGGGCTCTGCCGATGACACACAAAGGTCCCCGGCCCGGCCGCGAGCGTCAGCGGGGTCGCCAGCAGCGGCGTCGGCAGCGGGTCCGGCACATTGTCCGGCGAACCCGCCGAGAAGGGCGTCGCATCCCAGAGATTAATCCGAATGCTGGTCACGCTCGGGGCGCTCTGCGAAGTCTGAAAAGCATACAGCGTGACGGTATCAAGCTGCCACCCCCCCGCGGGGACCGTGAAGTCGTCGGCCAGCGAAGTGTTCGACAAAACCGTGGCGCCCGCCCCGGTGGTGGAAAACAAAAACGTCGAGCCTGGAACGTTGAACCCGTCCGAGTTGCTGATCGGCAACCCGGCAATCGAGCCCGTGCCCCCGGTGGGGTTCGTCACGAACCCCCCATTGCTGTACAGCACGTCGGCGTGGGCAACCGCGGCAACAAGGGCTGCGGCTGCGGCGAGTCTGGCGGCGATTTTCATGCTCTCTGCTCCTGCCAAGGCCCGTACTCGGTACAAGCCCATGGATTTGAGCAAATGCTAGCGTGCCGCGGGCGGCCGCGCCGCCCCAGGGCGGGCCCTACCTCGCCAACCTGCGTTCATCTTCAGGCCCGGCCAACCAGACAAAGCCGCTGCACAACCAACGACGCCCAGCCCTCCAAGTCCGGTGGCCGGTCGCCCGCCACTTCCAAGCACATCACCCCCGGCGTCGTCCGCAGCCGCCTCAGCCACGTCCGCTGGTTCTTGCCGAATCGCCGCGTCTCGATCTTGATCTCCTCCACCGCGTCCCCGATCGCCCGCCCCGTTTCCATCGCCCGGGCAAGCTGCTTGTACCCAAGCGCCTCCCGCGCCTGCGGGCCTAGCACGCCCCGCGCGAGCAACCCCTGCGTCTCCGCCTCCAAACCCCGCGCCATCATCTGCCGCACCCGCTCGTTGATCCGCCGATTGATCGCCTCCACCGGCCAATCCAACAGCACCGTCAGAAACTCCGGCGGTGTATCGCTGCGAATCTGATCCCACTGCGTCTGCAACTCGCTGATGGGGCGGCCCGTGAGGCGATAGATCTCGATCGCTCGCACGGTGCGGCGGAGGTCGTTGGGGTGCAGGCGGGCGGCGGCCACGGGGTCGATGCGTTCAAGTTCGGCACGCAGCACGGCGCGTGGCAGGGCCAGTAGCTCTGCGCGGAGGGGCCCGTCGGCCCCCGGCCCCTCAAAGAGCCCGTCGAGCAGGGCTTTCACGTACAGGTGCGTCCCCCCAACCACAATCGGCAAGTTCCCCCGCGCCCTCACCCCCGCGATCGCCTCCGTCGCCGCCGCCAGCCATTGGCTCACGCTGAACCGCTCCGTGGGCTCCACGATGTCAATCAGGTGATGCACCACGCCGCACCGCTCCGCAGGCGTGGGCTTCGCAGTGCCAATGTCCATCCAGCGATAAACCTGAAACGCATCCGCAGTGACGATCTCGGCGTCCTTGATCGCGTGCGACGCCAACGCCCCCGCCCGCACCCGCAGCGCAAGGGCCACGGCGAGGGCGGATTTTCCTCCAGCGGTGGGCCCGGCGATGATCGGCGTAAGCAGCGGCACGCAGGAGGGTAGATGGCGCGGTGGAGCCCCACGCTCATGGAGCCCCCAGCGCAAGCCGGGGGGTTGAAGTGGCGATCGAGTTCGTGATCGGGTACGTGTTTCGACCCCCCAGCTTGCGCTGGGGGGTCTACTTCACAATCGCCCGCACCTTCGCCGCCGTCTCGGGCGAAATCAGCGGCTTGGCCGTGCCGTCCGGGATGTCGCACACCCACTGCGACGGCTCATCGTCGAAATCAATCTTGCCGTCGTCGTTGGTATCGGTGCGCAGCTCAATCAGCACCTTGGCCGCCCAACCCGGGTAACGCACATTGGTCACGGCCACGCCGTCGGGCGTGATGACGTGTGCGTTCTCGCCGCCGGGCCCGGTCATCACAAGCACCTGTGCGTCGCCGGCATCCAGCGCGCCATTGCGATTGGTGTCGCGAGTCGTGACAAGAAACACCAGGGCATGGGTTAGACCCTCTTCTCGAATGCCATCGTGCACGTATGGATTTGTGCACGTCATGTAGCCGGAGATCACGCCGCGCTGATCGAGCAGCGTGCGCTCCTCGCCGCTTTGCAGGTTGCGGAACACCACGTTGTGCCAGCGCACGCGGCGGAGGCCACTGCCGCCGTCGGCCAGCTGGCGGGAAACCGACGCGGCGGCGTAGCCCCGTGAGCGCGTGCCGTCCGGGTCGCGGAACTGGTCGTCGTTGTCGAACCACCCCTTTTCGCTGGTGATGGAGAAGGGCACCATCACGGTCGATTGGCCGGAAATCTCGATCGGTGACTCGAATGTCGAGCGCCCCACCACCGGGTCGCGCACCGGCGTGGTCGAGATGGTCTGGGGATCGCGAAGGGGGCGGTTGGGGGTTTGGGCGCAGGCTCCCAGCAGTCCGAGGGCGGCCGCCCCCACGACGGCCATCAACACTCGACGAACAACAAACGACGGTGAGGCAAGGCGGCCGGCGTGCATCGGGTGCTCCTATGGGCATGGGCCTGGCGGGTGCGGCACACGGACGATCGATTCGCAGACAGTCTACCGGCGACACAACCCTCGGTTGCCGCCACGCGCTTGGAGGAGTTGGGGCCGAGGCGTCTACCATGGCCTCCTATGACCACCGACACCCCTGCTGCCGCCCCCAAATCGATGGACGCGATCATGGCGTTGTGCAAACGCCGCGGGTTTATTTTTCAGGCCAGCGACATCTACGGCGGTATCAACGGCTTCTGGGATTACGGCCCGCTGGGCGCCCAGATGAAGAAGAACCTGCGCGAAGCCTGGTGGCAGGACATGATTCTGAACCCCGCGTGGGGACGCAAGGGGCCCAACGGCGAACGCGTCAAGTGCGTCCCGGTGGAGACGCGCATCATCCAGCACCCCAAGGTGTGGGAGGCGAGCGGGCACGTGGGCGGGTTCAATGATCCGATGACGATGTGCAAAACCGATGGCTGCAAAAAGTTGATGCGATCCGACCATATCTGGGTGGCTCGTCTGGTAAAGGAAGCCGACTGGCGTTCGTATGCGGGGCGCCAAGCTCAATGGGAAGCATCTGGTGGCCGTGAGTGGAGGCGGGCCTTCTTCGGACTTCTCTTTCAGGGCAAGCGACTTTCGGAGGAAGAGCGGCGCGATCTAAATCTCATCATGAGTATCTCGGCTTCCGAGCGCCCCAGTTATCCCGCAGATTTCAAAGTTAGTACCATTGCGGGGTCTCGTGAAGAAGCGATTGCGATATTTGAAGCGATGGAGCTCCCCGCCAAGGTCCGAAAGATGATCGAAAAAGACCAATACATGCTTGAGCGCGTGTACAGATTTGCAGATCCGATCGAAGATGACGGAAAGACCCCATGTCCGTCATGCGGGACGGCGGGCTCAATGACCGAGCCTAAAGCGTTCAATTTAATGTTCCCCACAATTATTGGCGCAACTGGCGATTGGGAATCAAACAAAGCTTACCTCCGCCCCGAGACCGCGCAAGGCGTCTTCCTCCAGTTCAAGAACGTCGTCGATTCCACTCGCGTGCGCATTCCCTTCGGCATCGGCAACACAGGCACGAGTTTCCGCAACGAAGTGACCCCCCGCAACTTCACCTTTCGCAGTCGCGAGTTTGAGCAGGCCGAGCTCGAGTTCTTCTGCCACCCCAGCGAATCCTTCGAGTGGTACAAGTTCTGGCGTGATTTCCGCATGCAGTGGTGGCAGTCGATCGGCCTGGCCGGCGAAAACCTCATCTTGCGCGAGCACGACAAGGACGAGCTCTCGCACTACTCGGTGGGCACCAGCGACGTCGAGTACCGCTTTCCCTTCACCGCGCCCGGTTACGGCGAACTCGAAGGCATCGCGCATCGCGGCGACTACGACCTCACGCAGCACCAGAAGCACAGCGGCACCAAGCTGGATTACTTCGACACCACGCGGGGCGAGACACTGCCCAACGGCTCAAAGAAGGGCGAGCGCTACATGCCCCACTGCATCGAGCCGGCCGCCGGGCTCGATCGCGGCGTGCTCGCGCTCCTCTGTGAGGCCTACACCGTCGACGCCAGCCGCCCCAGCCCCGAGTTGCTCAAACTGCACCCGCGCATCGCGCCCATCAAAGCCGCGATCTTCCCGCTGATGGACAAGGACGGCATGCCCGAAGTCGCGGAGAAGCTCTACGACGAACTGTTCGCGAAGTTCGGCAAGACCGGCTTCATCGAGATGGACGCCAAGCAAAGCATCGGCAAGCGCTACGCCCGCATGGACGAAGCCGGTTGCCCATATTGCTTCACCATCGATCAGGAAACCCTCACCGCCCAAACCGTCACCGTCCGCGATCGTGACACGGGCAAGCAAGATCGCATCGCGCTCGACAAAGTCGCGGCCTTCTTGGGTGAGAAGCTTGGGTGAGAAGCTGGGGGGATGAATGTTTCAGGCACAGGTCGAGCCGATGACCGACGCAGATCGCGTGGCGATCCAGCGTCGTCTGGCCCGTGCCCCGCGGGGTCGCCTCGTCCTGCTGGTCTTGCTCATCCTTGTTGGCATCGCGCTGTCATTGGGCGCGTTTGTCATCATCCGCAACCCCGAAGCCGGCGCACTGGTAGTGCTGGCGATGGGCATGCTGCTCGCGGGGGTTTGTGCCGGGTTGGTGGGCATTCTCAAACTGTGGTCGGATTTGACGCTTTCAGCCTTGATTCGGGCCGATCAAGCCCAACTGCGGCAATCGCTCGCGCTCGGGCAGGTGGTGGTCGTGCAGCTTGTCGCCCGGAGCGCCTGGGGCCTGCCTACTGGCGATGACGACGTCCAAACGGTGCTCGTGCAAGTGGGTGAAGAGTCGCTGGCCATCATCCCCGAAACCGATGAGCTCCGAGAGTGTCTCGATCGAAGCGTCTTCCCCAAAGGCTTGCGAGCACGCATGATCCAAGGCGAGTCACATACGCCGCTCAGCGTTGAGGTGACCAACCCCGAGGAGCTAGCCATCTCCGATTCGCTATGGCGCAACTCGCAACATGCCTGGGTCGCCTTTTCCGAAGCCAAACTCATCTTTCAGGAAATCAAGATCAAGAGCCTCCCCGCAAAGCTCCGCTCGAGTCTTCTGGACGACGACAACCCCCGGGCCTGAAACGCTGGCGACGTGGATGGTCGAACGGCCCGCGCCGGTCCGTTGGCACCGTGTGTTATCTTCCGGACTTTGACCTAGGTCTTGGTGTCGAGGCGCATCTGCCCGGACGCTCCGGCTCCAATGTGCCACGAGCACGGCCTACTCGGGGAGCGACTGCATCGCCATCGTCGCCATCGTGTCTAGTCCGTCCGAAGACGCTGCATCCGTCACGCGCCCAAGCATTTGGGTGATGCTCGCCGGCGGCTCCCGCGGGTCCGTCATGCACGCCACAAGCCCATACCCGCCACTCGCCGAGCCCTGACTGCTCGTCGGCACCTCTCCCCAGCGCTTCACCACCAACACGATCGAGCTGTCACAGGGCGCCGCCGACATCCCCGCCAACGTCACCGTCCCCGGCGGCGGCGACCTCATCGCCGCCAACTCCGCCGCATTCAGATCCCGGCGAGTTGTCCAGTACGGGTATCGCACCCAACTCATCCACCGAGGCTTTACCAGGCCATAACGGGTGATACACCGCCCGGCAGTGGCCGAAGTGGCTCCCGAAAGGACAATCGTCACATAGCCTCGGGGCGCAACCGCCCCCAGCACCGCGACCATCGCCAAAACCAAAACCCCCCGCCGTACCCATCGCCACCTGCTCGGCGGCCGCGTCAGAAACGTCTTCGCATTCGCCGGATCAAACTCCCGCCCACACTCCGGGCAACGCCCGGACGCCGCCCCAGCCAGCGAGTAGTAACACTTGCGGCAGTAACCGGCGAAAGCTGGTGCGGGCGGCAATGTCATTGTGTGAATCCTTTCCAACACCCCGGACATGAATCGTGCGGCTATCTTTCCCGTGGGCTGTGTCAGCGGATCTTTCAGGGTCAGAATGAAAGACGCATCACTTGGACTCTGTTTTTCGGTGGCTGCTCGAAGTCATCGGCCGCCAGGTCGGGCCGCTGGCGGCGTCGACCATGACTTTCAGTACGGCATCCTGGTGGTCGCTGTCAGTCGGCACATCATTCAGAGTAACATTGCGCGTCGCGTCAGTTCGACCACCCAAGGACTGTGTTTCTGCCGGGCCCTTGAACCACAAGCGCCTTGTGACGCTTTGAGCGGAGAACGTTTCACCGGGCTTGACGGGGCTGAATTTGACGAGCAGCGCTGCGGAGGGATCGTGCGGGGAGTTCTTTGCCTCGGCGACTGCGTCCGGGGTGTTGCCACTCGTCGTCCAGCGCGGGTATTGAACCTTTCCGAGCCAGCCCGGCGCGATGAACTGGTAACGCACAGCGAGCGAGCCAGTGCCGTCTCCATTGGCGCTCCGGATGGCCGCACGAACGTAGCCGCGCGGAGCGAACGCAATGATCAATGCCAATCCAGCCAAGCCGCCCGCACCCCGCCGTACCCATCGCCACCTGCTCGGCGGCCTCCGCAAATACGTCTTCGCATTCGCCGGATCAAACTCCCGCCCGCATTCCGGGCAACGCCCCGCCGCCGCCCCAGCCAGCGAGTAGTAACACTTGCGGCAGGACGCGCTCGCCGGAATGGTTCCTGGCCCAGTCATACATGCATGATATCACAACTTCCGCAACCCCGCCGCGAGTTGCCCACCTGCTTCCAGCGAACTCACC
>JAKFUN010000146.1 GCA_021732675.1 Phycisphaerales bacterium | reverse complement strand
GGGCTGGGGGCCTGGGTCGTGGGCGTGGACGCCTCGCCCAAGTTGATCGACGCGGCTCGGCGTTCCACCCGTGGGGGCGACACTCGATACCTCGTGGGCGATGCCCGCAATCTGCCCGACGACACCGGCGACGGCTTTGACATCGCGACCTGCATCATGGCCCTCATGAACATCGACCCCGTGAGCCCGGTGCTCGGCGGCATCGCCAAACGCCTTCGCCCCGGAGGCGTGTGTGTCGGCGTGGTGCTCCATCCCGCTTTTCGCAGCCCCGGGCAAACCAGTTGGCAATGGGATGGCGGGCAGAGCGAGGCTCCGGTGCGCAACCCTCGCGCCTCGCGCCGGGCCGGGCCCGAGCGCGATGTGCGGGAGGATCGCCCCAGCCCGAGCTCGCAACAAGTGCGCCAGTTCCGACGCGTCGATGGGTATCTGTCGCTCGGGCACAAGGCGATCGTGATGAACCCAGGGGCCACCAGCAGCGGCAAAGACCCGGTGACCACCGTGACGTATCACCGGCCCATTCAGGTCTATGTGCAGGCCTTCGCGCAGGCCGGGCTGCTCGTCAGCGCGATCGAAGAATGGCCCAGCCTGCGCCTAAGCCAACCCGGTCCGAGGTCGGCGGAAGAGAACCGGGCCCGGCGCGAAATCCCCATGTTTCTGGCCATCCGCGGGGTCCGGGTGTAGGACGACGGAGTCGGCCCCCCGCTCAAGCTCGGCCGCTGGAAAATGTCGGTCGCCTCATCCCCACGGGCGGCGTAAAGTCACCCAATCGCGGGCGTAACTCAGTGGTAGAGTGACAGCCTTCCAAGCTGTACGTCGAGGGTTCGAATCCCTTCGCCCGCTTTGGTGCTCTTAGGCTTCCAGACCGTGAGCACTGGCCTGCCTGGCCGCGTGGAACTCGCACGCACAACGGCATCGGCGATGGCCCCCGAGCTAGTCACTCGGGGGCCTCGTCACTGAAAAAACCGTCGGAACTTCGCCGAGTCTGGCGCGATTCCGCCTGGCGAGACCGGACCTGATTCCCAGTCGCCCGCGTGTCAGTGAGCGGGAGAGGCCGACGCGGGGAGGGGCTGCCAGCTTTCCGAAGCCGCCGGGTCGCGCTTTGCCAGTTCGTTTTTGACCCGCTGGGTCAGGCGCTGCATCGCCGGGTGATCCTCGCCCCAAAGGTCGCTCAGCTTCTCTGAGGCCATCGTGAACAAATGAGACTGCTCGTGAATCGCCAGCGCGGGGCCCATGACCTTGCCCAGGCGCTCGAACGTGGTCGCGGCCTGAAGCATCTTCATCGACTTGGTGCTCGCGCACACCGAGTCGCACATCTTCCGGGCGCTCTCCAAACGCCCGGCGGCGACCTGAAGCTCAACCAGCACCGGCAGGCAGGTGATCAACGCCTCGCTGGGGCCTTCCGCCGCTTCTTCAAGCGGGGCCAGCAACGACTCGAGCTCGTCGGCCGCGGCGGCCGTCTCCCCGCGACGCGACTTGACCTTGCACAAAAGCGCCGACGCTTCGAGCGCTCCGTATTCCTGGTGCCCTGCCCCACCCGCGACCTCAAGCCCGCCACGCAGGAGCGACTCGGCGAGATCGAGCTTGCCCAACTCCAGCGCGGCCCGCCCTGTCTCGGTCATGATGTTCATCAGGAATGTGTCATTGGCAATGTTCAAAGCACGGCGTTGCTCGATCAGCGGCGTTCCCAGCTCCAGCGCTTCCTGCCAGCGCCCGCAGGCGGTGTACGTCCAGAGCAGTTGGAGCTTGGCTTCGGTCTTGACTCGTCCGTCCTTCGCGCTCTGATCGGCGATCTGAATGATCTCTTGCTGCAGACGGACCGCCCCATCCATGTCGCCCGAGTCTTTGAGGCTGAGGGCGAGGTAGACAAGTGCTGACCCGAGATTGAGGTTGGGCCCGGCCTTCCGCGCCGCGTCGACCGCCTTCACTCGCAGATCTAGTGCCTCGCGCAGCCTGCCTTGTTCTTCTCGAAGCAGGCCCAGGGCGGTGTAGGCCATGCGAAGGCTCTCAAAGGTGTTCACGCCCCGAGCCGCAGGGTGCGTGGTGTACTCCTGAATGGCGAGCAACAGGGCCTTCTCGGCGCGTTCCTGGTCCCCCGCCATCGCCAACGGGCGAGCTACCACAAGGGCGACCCGAGCCCGCACGGCGGCACTCTCGGGGGGGTGGTCCCAGAATCGATCGAAGCTGCGAGCCATGGAGTCTCGCATGGTCGCGCTCGGGCCAAGGCACATCGGGTCGCTGGTCCACAACGCTTCCCGCATGTACGACGCGAACTTCTCGGAGTCTGCCTGAGCCTCCTTCGCGATCCGCTCCGAATCGCGAGCTTCGCGCCAGCCGACCAGTGCAAAGGCCAGCCCGCCCAGCAGCGAGGCGGCGACCAGCCCAGCCGCGGCCAGTGGGAGCGCGTGCCTCCTTGCGAACTTGCGGAGCCGATAGATCCGAGACGGAGCGTGCGCCAACACGGGCTCGTACCGGACCACGCGTTCGAGATCCTCCGCCAGCTCCCGGGCCGAGGCGTACCTCATCGCCCGGTCCGTGCTCATGGCCTTCAGCACCACCACGTCCAGGTCCGACGAGCTGCCAGCCACCCGCGTGCGGCTGGGCGGGACCACCCGGGCCGTGCGGATCGTTCCCGCCAGACTGGCGTTGCCCACACCCCGCAGCGTTTCAGAAGCGATCGGCAGTTGCCCGCTCATCAGCTCGTAGAGCACCACCCCCAGTGAGTAGACGTCGGTGCGAACGTCGATATCTCGCTCTGCGGCGTCGGCCTGCTCGGGGCTCATGTACTCCGGGGTTCCAACAATCTCACCCTGCCGCGTCATGCGGGCATCCGCGTCCAGGTCAGCGAAAAGACGGGTGATCCCCAGGTCAATGAGCTTGGGCGTCGCCACCCCGTCCACCCGCGCCACCAGGATGTTCGAGGGCTTGATGTCGCGATGCAGCACACCCCGGTCGTGCGCGTGCTGCACCGCGCGACAGACCTTCACCATCAGCCCCAACGTCTCTTCTAGACGTGGCTGGTGGGTGCGAACATACTGCGTGATCGAAGTCCCCTCGATGAACTCCATCGCGATGTATGGGAGGTTGGAGTCGCTCACACCAGCGTCCAGCACGTGGGCGATGTTGGGGTGATCCAGCCGCGCCAGCGCCTCGCGCTCCATGTCAAATCGCGCCAGCAAGCGCGGAGAAGGGCGCGGCAGCGACAGAATCTTGACTGCCACCGTCCGAGGGAAAGGATGTCGCTGAATCGCTTTGTAGACTGTGCCCATCCCCCCCGAGCCAAGGGGCTCGAGGAGCTCGAAGGGCCCGCAACGCTTCTCCCCGGGAGCAGCTTGGTCCCGTGCTTCGGCGGCCCGGATGACCTCAGGCAGTGGGGCGTCGCGCAAGAGATCCGCAAGATCCGCAGCCAGCGCCGGATCACTCGCGCGGATCTGCTCCAGCGCCAGGGCGCGCTCGGGCTCTGAGAGTTCGATCAGGCGATCAAACTCGGAGCGGAGTTTGGTGTGAGCTTCAGGTGTGCTCATGATGCGAGTCGCCGAGATCGATGGAGGACTGTAGCTGATTCCGGAGCCAACGCCTCGCAAACTCCCAATCTCGCCGAACTACGCGTTCGGGAAGATCGAGCACCAGGGCCGCTTCTGCCAGGCTGAGCCCGCCAAAGCAACGGAGCGTTAATACGGATGCCGCCCGGGGGTCGATGGCTTCAAGCTTTGTGATGGCCTCATGAACTGCCAGGGCCTCGGAAGGCTGGAGGGAGGTGACGGGAGTCTCGATCGGCAAGCTGGTTGGGGTCGAGCCCCCGCCTCGCTTGAGGGAGGCCCGAGCCCGGGCTCGATCGACGATCACGGATCGCATGGCGGTGACAGCCGCGGAGACAAAATGCCGCCGGTCTTCCCATCCGCGTCGAGCCGAACCCAGCAGTTTCAAGTACGCTTCGTGAAGCAGATCGGTGGGTTGAAACGTGGCCCGGGGGCCGGGAGCCCCTAGATTATGGGTCGCCAGCGCTTTCAGGTCATCGTACAGAATGGCCAAAAGCTGGTCCGGGGCGGCGGCGTCGCCATCTCGCCACGCCTGGAGCAGTTGCGTCACCAATCCTGAATTATCCGGACCCGTATCCACTTGATTTGCTGTCCCGTTGGATTACCGGAAGCGATTCAAACCCAAATTCTACAACATTATCCCAAGTTTCGGGGCGATCTTCAACCCCTGGCTCGTTTGTATAAATGTGTGGAGAGTACGATCCTCCGCGGGTGTCACAGAAGGAGTGGACCAAGTGCGCAAACTATCTTCCGTCGATATGCGAAACGAATCCACTCGGCTTGATCCGCTGCGCCAGCGGCTTGCCGAGTCCGAGGCACCAAGTTCGGCGTTGCCTCCGGACCTGACTCCCGCCAGTTGGGAGGCGGTCGTGGCTGAGCTTCTCGGCCCGATGCTCGGGGTTGCACGGCGGCTGTGTCGGACCGAGGAACAGGCGCAAGAGGCTGTCCAGGAAGCTTTTACGGCCGTGTTTCGAACCTTCGTGTGGGCGACGCCTTGGGAAGGTCTTCGCCCTTGGCTGCATCGTCTGACCGTGGATGCGAGTCTGGCCGGGGTGATCCGCCAGGAGCGGGAGTCGGAGGAAGGGATCGAGCGGATGCTGCCCCGGTTCTCGGCGGATGGGCACGCGGAATCTCCTTGGCACCCGTGGCCAATGCCTGCGGATGATGCGGTTTCGCTCCGGGATTCGGACGAGATGGTCCGCTGCAAGATCGATGAACTGCCGGATACCTACCGGACAGTGTTGGTGCTTCGGGACGTCGAGGGGGCGAGCGCGGAGTTCACGGCCGAGGTGCTGGGGATCTCGTTAGAGCTGGTCGCGTCGCGCCTTCACCTCGCGAGGCAGGCCCTGAGGCAACTGCTGGACGGGGTCGTGCGCTCCAACTGGGGATTTGGAAGGTTGGGGATGCAGACCGGGTAATAACGGATTGAGCGGTGGGCGAAGCGCAGTCGCTTTGCCGTCTAGATCGTCCAAGAGACCGGGGTGCCGGGCTGGCTAGGCGACCTTTTTCATCACTCGCCCGCAGGCGAAGTCGATGAGCGTGACGACCACGATGATGATGGCCATCATGGTGGCGACCTCGGGAAACTTGTAGGCCCCGAACTTGTCCATGAGCAACTGGCCGATGCCGCCGGCGCCGACGACGCCCAGGATGGTCGCTCCGCGCACGTTGGACTCAAAGCGCAGCAGGCTCTGGCTCACGATGTACGGGGTGATCTGGGGCAAGACCGCGAAGGCGATGACCTGGGACGCGCCCGCGCCGGTAGATTGCACGCCTTCGATGGGTTTGGCGTCGGCGGTTTCCATGGCTTCGGAGAAGACCTTACCGAGCACCCCGTAGGTGTGGATCAGCAGGGCCAGCACCCCGGGCAAGGGGCCAAGGCCGAGGATGGCAACGAGGATCATGGCCAAGACGATCTCGTTGAACCCGCGCGCGATGTCGAAGGAGCGGCGGACCAGGAAGCGGGTACCCTCGCGAGCGGCGGCTTGCCAGCGGGCTCGCCCGGGGAGCAGAATGTTGAGGGTGCGTTCGGATCCGAAGAGGGCGGCGGGGATGGAAATGGCGACGGCCAGGAGCGTGCCCCAGACGGCGATGGCGATGGTTTCCAGCAGCGCGCCGGTGTAGCCGTCGTCGCGGATGGTCGCGGCCAGGGCCCAGCGGAGGCTGGAGCGGACGGCGCCCCCGGCGCGGTCGGCGCGATCGACGAGCCATTGCAAGGGAGGGCTCAGGCGTCCGAGGCTTTCGGGGTCGCCGAAGATTGCCTTGGGGGAGGTTTCGGGGGGGAAGTAGCCCCCGCGGCGGCCGCCGTCGCTCCCGTGCGAGGCGAGGTGCTGGTCGACCAGCTTTTCGAGCTGTTCGGGGCTCATGGCGGCGAGTTGGCCGGCGGTGCGTTCTTCGGCCAGGCTGAGGAGCTTCATCAGGCTTGGGGTGGGCTCACCATTGGCCTTTAGGTTGGCGGCGATCTCATCGCGGGCGCGGAGCTGGAGGTCGGTGCGGACTTCGCGCAGGGCTTCGTCGCGCCGAGTAGCGAGGGTGCTGGCGTCGACGCGCTGGCCCAGGATGTAGTTGATCGCCCCTTCGCGATTGGTCCAGAGCTTGGTCAAGTTGGACATGCCCGCGACCTGAAAGGCCCAGGCGAGGAAGAGAAGGCCGCACGTCAGGGTGAGGGTGCGGCGGAGGCGGCGCAAGGCGCGATCGGGCGCGGGGGTAGTCATGAGGGATCAGCCGCCGGCGGGTTTGGGGGTGGTGCTCTGCGATTCGAGAAACTTTTGGGAGGCGCGGATCACGTCGAACTGTTGGTCGGTGATGGGGCGAAAGCCCCCGTTCTTGAGCTTGTCGAGGATGCTCGTGTCCTTGCTCATTTCTAGAATCGCGTCGACAAAGGCCCGCTTGAGGGACGCCGGGATGTCCTTGCGGCAGACCATCGGGGAGCCGGGGATCAGCTCGGACGTGTAGATCACACGAAATGCCTCGGCCTTGATGGTGCCCTGCGCGACTGCGTAGTTGGTGTCCAGATCGTTGGTGGCGGCGACGTCGATCTTGTTCGAGGCGATCTCCAGCAGCGAGGTCGAGTGCGACCCGGAGAAGGTCACCTGGCCGAAGAACTTGTCGGCGGGCTGGCCCAAGACATCCAGCAACGTCATGGCGGGGATCAGGTACCCCGAGGTCGAGTTGATGTCGGTGAAGGCGAACTTCAGGCCCTTGGCGTCTTTGAGGTCTTTGATTGGCGAGGCAGCGGGCACCACGAAGATGCAGCGATAGCCCGGCTCGCCTTTGAGGTTGAGCTCCACCAGCAGGGCCTCGCCTTTGGCGCGATTGGCGGCTTCGACGTAGCTCTTGGGGCCCATGTATGCGAACTCGAGCTGATCGTTGCCCATCGCGGTGATCACCCCCTGGTAGGTGCTGGCGCTGATGAGCTCGACAGGCACGCCAAGGTGCCTTTCGAGGGCTTCGCCCAGCGGGGCCCAGCGGGCTTTGGTGTCGCTCCCGCCTTCTACGGGCACGAGCCCGACCCGCACCACCTTGGGCCAGCCGGCGCGAT